>JBJMTY010000092.1:0-1983 GCA_045811445.1 Allosphingosinicella sp.
CGAGGCGCGGCTGCAGACCGCCGATTTGATGATCCTCGGCGGGCTCAACGAGGGCGTGTGGCCGGGACTGCCCGCGCCCGATCCGTGGCTTTCCCCGCGCATCCGCGCCGAACTCGGCCTGCCGGGGCTCGAGCGGCGGATCGGCCTCGCCGCCCACGATTTCGCTTCGGCTTTGGGCGGGCGCGACGTGCTCGTCACCCGCGCCCGCCGCGACGCCCGCGCGCCCGCGGTCGCTTCGCGCTTCTGGCTGCGGCTGGAAGCGATGACCGGCGGCGTGTCGCGCGCGCCGCGGCTACGCGCCTGGGCGAGAGGGATCGATCGCGCCGGACCGCCGGTTCCGGCAAACCGACCCGCGCCCTCGCCGCCCGCCGCGGCGCGCCCGCGCAAGATATCGGTGACCGAGGTCGACCGGCTCAAGGCCGACCCTTACGCCTTCTACGCCCGCAAGCTGCTCGGCCTGCCCGCGCTCGACGAGGTCGACGCCGATCCCGGCGCGGCGTGGCGGGGCAGCGCGGTGCACAAGGTGCTCGAAGCCTGGATGAAGGAGGATGAGTGCGATCCGGCGCGGCTGCGCCCGCGCGCCGAGGCCCTGCTCGCCGCGACGGCGGCCCATCCGCTGATGCGGGCGCTGTGGCAGCCGCGGCTGATGGAGGCGATCGACTGGATCGCCTCCGAAGTCGCGCGGGGCCGCGAAGCCGGCCGCCGTCCGCTACGCGCCGAAGCATGGGGCGAGACCGAGCTCGCCGGCATCCGCCTCCATGGCATGGCCGACCGGCTCGACCGACTCGCCGACGGCCGACTCGCCATCGTCGACTACAAGACCGGCATGCCGCCGGGCCCCAAGGCGGTGGCGGAAGGCTATTCGATGCAGCTCGGCCTGCTCGGCCTCATCGCCGAGCAAGGCGGCTTTGCGGGCATCGAGGGGGAAGCGGCGGCGTTCGAATATTGGTCGCTGGCGCGCAAGGCCGGCAAGCTCGGCCATGTCGCGAGCCCGGTCGGCGGGCGTACCGGCCAGGATGCCGAGGATTTCACCCGCCGCGCCGCCGCCCATTTCATCGCCGCGGCCGAGGCGTGGCTGACGGGGGAGGCGCCGTTCACCGCCAAGCTCCACCCGGAATACGCGCCCTATGGTGAGTATGACCAGCTCATGCGGCTGGAGGAATGGTATGGGCGCGAGGCGTGAGGCCGAGCGTCAGGAAGCGGAGCCGAGCTCGCCCTGGACGTTGTTGAAGGTCGATGCGCTCGAGCTGCCGACATTCTTGAACGCGGTGATCGCCGCCACCGCGATCAGGCTCGCGATCAACGCATATTCGATCGCCGTGGCGCCGCGCCGGTCGCGCAGGACGGTACGGAAAACCTTCATGGCAGCGCTCCTTGTCGAGCGCCTTTTCACCCCGCGGCGGTTAGCGAAGGGTTAAACGCCGGCGCGAATTCGTTCGATCAGCCCTTGCGGCTGCGATTGGCGTAGAGGAGGGCGGCGACGATCGCGGCCGAGCCGATGCCGATCGCCGCGCCCGCGACGATATGCTTGGTGCGCCGCGAATCGCCCTTGGCGGCCGGCTCGGGCGCCGTGGCGGCGAGCGGCGGGGTCGCTCCGACGGGGGAGTCCGCGGGATAGGAAGGGGCGCGGGCCATGCTCGATCTGCTCCTCTTGAACGTTTGAGCCGTTCTAGCCCGGCCGGCGCCGCGCGGCAATTTCATCGCGATCTTTGTCCCTCGCTGGAACGGCGGATTTGGGGCCGTTGCAAGCGCGAAAGGCGCGGCGCAGAGGCGCGGCATGACGGCGAGCAAACCAGCATCGAGGCTGAAGCGGGGCGGCAAGGCCCTGTTCTACGCCGCGCTCGCCGCGATGATGCTCGAAGCCGCGCCCGCCCTTCCCGCCCGCGACGCGGCCCCCGCCGCCGCTCCGGCCACCGCTCCGACTGGCCGGATCGAGGCGCCGCGCCTCGGCGCGCCGGTGCGGATCGCGCCGCGGCCGGTGGC
>JBJMTY010000093.1:0-9334 GCA_045811445.1 Allosphingosinicella sp.
CGGCGTGATGATGGTGCTCGGCCTCGTCATCTATCTGTCCGGCTCCCGCTGGCTGCCCGCCGACGCGCCGCGCGGGCGCGAGGCGCGGGCGGCGCGGCCGAAGCTGACCCGCGAGGATTGGATCCCGCTCCTCGCCTTGGTCCTGCTCATCCCGGTGATGGCGATCGCGCTCCTCACCAACCAGGAGATCTTCAACGCCTACCTGGTCTGGGGCGACGCGCAGTTCAACCTGACCTTCTTCGGCTACACCGCGCCCACCACCTGGCTGGTCACCGTCGACGCCGCCCTCTCCTTCTCGATGCTCGTCGCCGTCGCCGCCTTCTGGCGCTGGCGCTCGGCGCGCGGCTGGGAGCCGGACGAGCTCGGCAAGATGATCATCGGCTCGATCTTCTCGATCGCCGGCGGCCTCTGCCTGTTCGCCGCCGCCGCGCTCCAGGCCCCGGGCGAGAAGATCGGCGTGTTCTGGCCCTTGATGTTTCATCTGCTGAACAGCATCGCCTTCGCCCACATCCTGCCGATCAGCCTCGCGCTCTTCTCGAAGGTGGCGCCGCGCGCGATCAACGCCACCGTCATCGGCCTCTATTATCTCGCTTTCTTCGGCGCCAACGCGCTGGTCGGAAAGGTCGGCGGCCTGCTCTCGAGCCTCCCGACCACCACTTTCTGGCTGATCCACGTCGCCAGCGCGGCGATCGGCCTAATCGCCTTCATCCTTTTCAAGGCCGCGCTCGGCAAAAGGCTGGTCGCGGCGCCCGACCTCGCGGCGTAAAAGCGCTCGCGTGCGCCCCGGACAAAGGAATGACCGCATGGCCAAGCTGATTTTCGTCAATCTGCCGGTGGCGGACCTGGCGCGGTCGGTCGCGTTCTACGAAGCGCTCGGGGCGGCGCGCAATCCGCGGTTCAGCGACGACACGGCGGCGTGCATGGTCCTTTCCGACACCATCCACGTCATGCTGCTCACCCACGACAAATACCGCCAGTTCACCTCCAAGCGGATCGCCGACGCCCACGCGGTCAGCGAAGTGATGCTCTGCGTCTCGTGCGACGATCGCAGCGCCGTCGACGCGATGACCGAGGCCGCGCTCCGCGAGGGCGGCCGGGAGCCGCGGGAGGCGCAGGATCACGGCTTCATGTACGGGCGTGCCTTCGAGGATCCGGACGGGCATGTCTGGGAGCCGATGTGGATGGACGCGTCGGCGCTCGGCGCCGCGCCGGAGGGCGAACCGGTCGCCGACATCGCCGCCTCTTGAGGAAAGGACCCGCCATGGCGCAAAGCTTCATCTGGTACGAGCTGATGACCACCGACCAAGAAGCGGCGCTCGATTTCTACGGGCGCGTCGTCGGCTGGAGCCATGCGCGCCATCCCGGCGGCGAGCCGGGCGGAGCGCCCTACATGGTGATCGAGGCGGACGGGCGCGGCGTCGGCGGCGTCTTCCAGATCGCCGGCGAAGAGATGAAGGACGCGCCGCCGACGTGGCTCGGCTATGTCGGCGTCGCCGACGCCGACGCCACGGCGGACGCGATCGTCGCGGCGGGCGGGTCGCTGCGCATGGGCCCCGCCGACATCCCCGGCGTCGGCCGCTTCGCGCTCGCCGCCGATCCGGGCGGCGCCTCCTTCTACATCCTCGCGCCCGATCCGGGGCGGCCGTCGCCGGCGCCGGTGCCGCCGCGCTCGCCGGGCCATTGCGGCTGGCACGAGCTCTATGCCGGCCAGGGCCAGGAGGCGGCGTTCGGCTTCTACGCCTCTTTGTTCGGCTGGGAGACGGTCGGCGAGATCGACATGGGCGCGATGGGCAAATACCGCCTGTTCGGTACGCAAGGCGAGGCGTTCGGCGGCATGATGGACAAGCCGGCCGATCTGCCCCGGGCCTGCTGGGGCTATTATTTCTGCGTCGAGGGCATCGACGCGGCGGCCGAGCGGGTGCGGGAGAACGGCGGCACGATCCACATGGGCCCGATGCAGGTGCCCGACGGCAGCTTCGTCCTCCAGGCCTCGGACCCCCAGGGCGCCGTCTTCGCCCTCATCTCGAAGGAGCGCTGACCCCAATGAGCATCACGCCCTGCCTGTGGTTCGACGGCCGCGCCGAGGAAGCCGCCAATTTCTATGCGGCCCTCTTCCCCGACAGCCGCGTCGACGCCGTCACCCGCTCCCCCGCCGACTACCCGGCGGGCAAAGCGGGCGACGTCATCACGGTCGAGTTCACCTTGATGGGCCGCCCGTTCATGGGCCTCAACGGCGGCCCTGCTTTCGCCTTCACCGAAGCGGTGTCGTTCAGCATCCTGTGCGACGACCAGGCGGAGGTCGACCGTTACTGGGACGCGCTGATCGCCGACGGCGGCGAGCCGAGCGTCTGCGGCTGGCTCAAGGACCGCTTCGGGCTCTCCTGGCAGGTGACGCCGAAAATCCTCCCCCGCCTCCTCGCCGATCCCGACCGCGCGCGTGCCCGCCGCGCGATGGAGGCGATGATGACCATGGGCAAGATCGACGCCGCCGCGATCGAGCGCGCCGCCGATCAGTCTTGAATCGTCACCGCTCCAGGGCGATGCGCATCCGCCGCACCGAGTGGGTCTCGCGGATCAGGGCGTCGAGCTCGGCGAGGGTGAAGGGCTTTTCCAGGATCGGCACGTCCTCGCCCGCCGCCGAGCGCAGGGCGCGCAGCGCCGCGTGGCCGGTCGAGAACAGCACCGGCAGGTCGGCGTCGATCGCGGCGATCGCACGCGCCGTCTCGGCCCCGTCCATGCCCGGCATCTGATAGTCGAGCACGACCAGGCTCACCCCGCCCTGGCGGACCTGCGCCAGCGCCTCGCGGCCGCCGGCCGCCTCGCGCACCTCGTAGCCCAGAGCGGCGAGCCCGCGCGCGATGGTCGAGCGCACCGAAGGCTCGTCGTCGACAACCAGGATCATGCTTCGTCGCGCCTCATTCAGCGGCCTGACTCACCGGGGCGCGCTCATAGAGCAGGGAGAAGGAATCGGCATAGCCGTAATCGACCACCGCGCGCCGAGCCGTGCCGGTTCCGGGCGAAGCCCGATGCGGCGGCGCCTCGATCGGCGGAATCGCCCGCGCCCGGCCGGTCGGGCGGTCGACCACCATCTCCTTGAACCACTCGCCGACATAGGAGCCGTCGAGCCGGTGGACCCGGCAGCCGACGATCCGCCCCAAAGGCGCGCCGCCGAAATCGTGGATGAACGTATCGTAGACGAAGCCGACCGGTTCGCCCTCGGTCGAATAGACGTACATCGCCATGAAAAACCTGCCCCGCTTGACGCACACTCGAGACCGGCCCCGCGCCGCATCCCCGCCCCCGAAACTGGCCCCGCGGCCTGTACCCCAGATGAACGAAGCCCCTGGAAAGACGCCCGCGGCGCGCCTCCGCGCCAGGCGGAGCGGCGGGCGAGGTGGGCCGAACAAAGATTGGAAAGACATGCCCGGGGCGGCGTTGGTGCCCGGCTGGGCGCGGGGGCGCAGGCGCGCGAGGCGGAGATGGTCGAGACGTCGCGAACCGGGATCGGCGGCAATGCCCGCGCCGCCTGGCAGGCGGTGCGCGACGAGGCGCGCGGCTGCACACGCTGCCATCTCTACCGCGACGCCACCCAGACCGTGTTCGGTGAAGGCCCGGTCGGCGCCCCCTTGATGTTCGTCGGCGAGCAGCCCGGCGACCAGGAGGACCTTGCCGGCAGGCCCTTCGTCGGCCCCGCCGGCCAGCTCTTCGACCGCGCCTTGGGCGACGCCGGCATCGACCGCGCCCAGGCCTACGTCACCAACGCGGTCAAGCATTTCAAGTTCGAGCGCCGCGGCAAGCGCCGCATCCATTCCAAGCCCGATGCCGGCGAGATCGCGGCGTGCCGCTGGTGGATCGCGCAGGAGCGCGCCATCCTCCGGCCAACGCTCACCGTCGCCCTGGGCGCCACCGCCGCCCGCTCTTTGTTCGGGAAGGTCGTCACCATCGCCGCGATGCGCGGCCGCCCCCACAGCCTCGCCGAGGGCGGCGAGGCCTGGGTCACAATCCACCCCAGCTTCCTGCTCCGCGTCCGCGACGACCGCGAAGCCGAATATGCCAAATTCGTCGCCGACCTCGTGCGCGTAAAGCAAAGGCTGGCGGAGATCGGATAAGCTAGTCCTCCCTGTGCGCGAAGCGCATGGGGAGGGGGACCATGCGAAGCATGGTGGAGGGGCCGTTCTGAGTGAGCAAAGCCCCTCCACCGCGCTACGCGCGGTCCCCCTCCCCATCGGCTTCGCCGACGGGGAGGACGAACTACGGCGCCAGGTCCAGCGCCGCGGTGAAGCGGCCGTCCATCCGGAACGGCACCGAGCTGTGACCGTGGACGATCTCCCAGGCCCCCTCGCGCCGCGCGAAGCCCAGGGTCGAGCGCATCCAGAAATCCACCTTGCGCCCGTCCTTCCGCACCGCCTTGAGCCGGTTGAGGCTGTGCGAGAAGGCGACGTCGCCCGAGACGTGGACCGCGAGCTCGCGCACCTCGGTCTCCACCGGCCCCTCGAACCCGTCGAGCCAGGCCTGCGCCGCCGCCGCGTCGGCCGCATTCTCCGCGACCAGAGGCGGCGCCAGCTCGAAGGCGACGAGATCGCCCGCCAGCCCCTTCACCGCCCGCGCCCCGTCCTTCGCCGCGAGCGCCGCGGCCCGTTCGTCGATCAAGGCCCGGATCGCCGCTTCGTCCGGGCTCACAGCCTGACCAGCATCTTGCCGATATTGGCGCCCCGGAACAGATCGAGGAAGGCCTCGGGCGCCGCCTCGATGCCGTCGCGCACCGTCTCGCGGCTCTTGACCTGGCCGCTCGCCACCCAGCCGCCCATGTCGCGGTAGAAATCGCCCATTTCCGGCAGGTAATCGGTGTAGATGAAGCCCTTGATGGCGATCCGCGCCGCGATCACCCGCATGATGTAGCGGAAGGCGTGGTTCGAGCCGGTGTTGTAATCGTCGATCATGCCGCAGATCGCGAAGCGCGCCTTCTGCCGCGCCGCGGCGAGCGCCGCGTCGAGATGCTCGCCGCCGACATTGTCGAAATAGACGTCGATCCCCTCGGGCGCCTCGCGCATCAGCGCCGGGACGATCGGCTCCGCCTTATAGTCGATCGCCGCGTCGGCGCCGAGCGCGCGCACGAACGCGACCTTCTCCGCCCCGCCCGCCGATCCGACGACCTGCATGCCCTTCGCCTTGGCGATCTGCACCACCGCCGAGCCGACCGCGCCGGCGGCGGCCGAGACGAACACCCGGTCGCCCGCTTTCGCCTCGGCGACGCGCAGCAGCCCGAAATAGGCGGTCGCCCCGGTGAGGCCGAGATTGCCTAGCCAGTGGAAGTCCTCGACCGGCAGCGGCGGCACCTTGTTGAACTTCTCGGCCGGGCCCGTCGCCGCCTCGCGCCAGCCCATCATGTGGAAGACGGTCTCCCCCTCGCGGAAATGGGGCGAGCGGCTCTCGACCACCTGGCCGACCGCCCCGCCTTCCATCGGCGCGCCGACCGCGAACGGCGGCACGTAGGATTTCACGTCGTTCATCCGCCCGCGCATGTACGGATCGACCGAGAGCCATTTGTTCTCGACGCGGATCCAGCCGTCCTGCAATTCCTCGCGCGGCAGGTCCTTGAGCTCGAAATTGTCCGGCGTCGGCATGCCCTGCGGCCGCGACTTCAAATGCCAGGCCCGATTGGTGGTCATCGTGATCCCCTCCGTCGCCCCAGCCCTTCCGTCGCCCCAGCCTAGGCTGGGGCCCATGCTGAGTCAGTATGGATGCCAGCCTACGCGGGTCCCCATCAAAGTACTACTTTGATGGGAGCCCTCCTGGCATGACGGCGAATGTCAAAGAGGCGGGCCTCCACAGGAGAAGGCTGGGCCGCCCCACCTCCCGTCGCCCCAGCGAAGGCTGGGGCCCATGCCGAGTCCGCGAGAGGCACTGACTCCGCATGGATGCCAGCCTGCGCTGGCATGACGGTGAATATCAAAACGGCCCGGCCTCCACGGGAGAAGGCCGGGCCGCCCTCGCGCGGGCGCTTACTCGCGCGGCTCGCCCCGGTCGCCGCCTTCGCGCTCGCCGTAGGTGCCGGAGAAAGCGCGGTCGAGGTTGCGGGGGCCGCCGCTTCCCTCGGGGCCGCTTCCGCCTTCGCGCTCGAACAAGGCGCGGCTGCGCTCCTCGCTGCGCCACGCGCTCATCGCTTCCTCGGCACTCTTGTTGAGCATCACCTTGCCGTCGACGCTCTCGACCCACGCGCACGGCACCGAATGGTGCTGGCCGCCGGCATTGGGGTCGGACTTGGCGAGGATGATGCGGTCGCCGCGCACCTTGTCGACCTTGCCGACATGGCTGCCGTCGGACCCGACCACCTCCATATGCTCGTCGACCTTGTCCAGCGCCTGGCGCTGCCCCTGGCGCTTCGAGCGCCACGAGCCGAACTCGCTCTCGAACCTCGACTGATGCTCGCGGCGATATTCGTCATAGTCGCGGTCCAAGTCCTCGATCTGGCGGCGGCGCCATTCGGCATAATGCGGATCGTGGACGTCGCCGCCCCGATTCCCTTCCTGGTCGCGGATCGCGGCGTAGCGTGCCGCGTCGCCTCCGCCATAGGCGCCGGCGCCCTGATAGCCGAAGCCCTGATCGCCGAAGCCGCCCGACAGCGGCGCCGACATCGGATGGGCGCCGTGCGTGCCGGTCGAGCCGACGTCGACCCGGTCGAACCGCCGGCCGCGCTCATAGTCGCCGCCGAAGCCCGAGCCGCGGAAGAACTCGCTCGAGCGCGAACCATAGTCCGCGCCGCCGCCGCCGCCGCCGTAACGCTCGCCGCGCTCGCCGCCCACCGAATCGGTGAACCAGCCTTCGCGCTCGCCCCGGGCATAATGACGCTCGCCGCCGCCGCGACCCTGGTCGTCATAGCCGCGCTCGCCGGGGCGCTCGCGGTTCCAGCTGCGGCCCGCCTGGTTGCCCCAGCCGGTGCCGAAGCCGCCGCCGCCGAAGCTGCCGGCGCCGGATTCGTTGTCGCGCCGGCCGCTCATCCTCTGCTCCTGCTCCCAGCGTCTCTGGTCGCGCTCGCGGCGCCTTTGCGCCTCGTCGTCGCCGAACCATGAGCGCACCTCGTCGCCGGCCCGGTCGAGGAAGCCGCGGTCGTCGCCGCCGCCGTAGCGGCCCTGCTCGCGCCCGCGATACTCGCCGCGATCGTCGCGGTCCTGCCGCCAATTGCCCTGGCCCCGGTCGCGCCATCGCTCGCCGCCCGAACGGTCGTCCCAATTGCCCATGACTGATCCTCCTGAAGGTCGGGCCCGCGACAAAAGCGGCCAATCCGCGCCGCGAGCCCCCAGCCACAGCGGCCGCCCCGCCCCTTCGTTCCACCCCCGAAGCCGAGCCGTTCGCGGAAGCGGGCAGGCCGCGCGCGGCATCGCCACGCTGATCGTTGTGCGTGAATCTACACAGCGGCTCGGCTCGCGGGCTGCGAGCGATTCCGGACCTTGCGGGCACGCCGGTGATGATGCGACACGAGGGCCTGGAAGGGGTCCGGATTGCGGCGGAGGAGCGGCAAATGACGTCGAGGGCCAAGGAGCGTGTCGTGCTGGGCGCCCTCTGCCTGCTGGCAATAGGGTCGGCCTTTGCGGGCCGCGACGGCCGCTTCGGCGGGGGTTTCGATCATTATTCCTGGCCGTTCGCGGGCGTCACGACGGGGCTTCTGCTCAAGACGTTTCTGCCCGAGCCCGAGAAGTGGGACCCGATCTCCTACGGCACCCGGCTCGCTGTCAGCCTCATCGCCATGATCGCGTTGATCGGCGTGGTGGGCGTCCTGGCGGCGCTCTAGCCGCGACCTTCCGCGCCTTTCCCCCACGACCGGACGCGGCGCCCGGCGGGCCTTTCCGCCATCCGCCGCGTTCCCTAGAGAGGCGGCGACAGGAGGATGCCCATGGCCGACCCCAAGACCGACGCCGGCGCCGAAGCGCCGGGCACGCCGCCTCTCCTCGGCCTCGAGGAGATGCAGCACTGGACCTGGGTGATGGGCCGGGCCCAGCAATTGATGCTCGAGCATGTCGCCAAAGCGGTCGGCGAGGCGCCGGCGCCGGACCCCAAGGCGGCCTTGCCCTGGGCCGGCCTGTTCGGCGACCCGGCCAGGCTCGCCGAGGCGCAGATCGGCCTGTGGAGCGAAGGGCTCGGCATCTGGCGCCGCGCCCTCGGCCTCGACGAAGGCAAGAGCGCGCTGGCGGAGCAGGCCGACAAGGACCGGCGCTTCGCCGCCCCGGCGTGGAAGGACAATCCGCTGTTCGACATGATCCGCCGATCCTACCTCTTGGTCTCGGAGCGGCTGCTCGGCGGGGTCGAGGCGATCGAGGGGGTGGACGACCGGCAGCGCGAGCGGCTGCGCTTCCTCACCCGCAATTTCGTCGACGCGATGAGCCCCTCCAATTTCGCCGCGACCAACCCGGTGGTGATCGAGCGCGCGCTCGAGACCAAGGGCGAGAGCCTGCTCAAGGGCCTCGAGCACATGCTCGAAGACGTCTCGAAGGGCCAGCTCACCCAGACCGACCCCGAGGCGTTCGAGGTCGGCCGCAACACCGCGGTGACGCCCGGCAAGGTGGTCAGGCGCACCCCGCTCTACGAGCTCATCCAATACAGCCCCGCCACGGCGGAGGTCGGCGAGATCCCGATCGTCATCTTCCCGCCCTGGATCAATCGCTTCTACATCCTCGACCTCAACCCGAAGAAGAGCTTCATCCGCTGGGCGGTCGGCGAGGGCCTCACCGTGTTCATGGTCAGCTGGAAGTCGGCCGACGAGACGATGAAGGACGTGACGCTCGACGACTATGTCCTGCGCGGCCAGATCGACGCCATCGACACCATCCGCGACCTGCTCGGCGTGCCGTCGGTCCACGCCATCGGCTATTGCGTGGCGGGCACCACCCTCGCCGCGACGCTTGCTCTGCTCGAAGCGCGGGGCGAGGCCGGCAAGGTCGCCAGCGCCACCTTCTTCACCGCCCAGGTCGATTTCTCCGAGGCGGGCGACCTCAATCTGTTCGTCGGCGACGAGACGCTCAAGATGATCGACCAGATGTCGGCGGAGAAGGGCTATCTCGACGGCCGCTACATGGCCGCGACCTTCAACCTGCTGCGCGGCCGCGACCTCATCTGGAGCTACGTCACCAACAATTATCTGCTGGGCGAGGATTACGTGCCCTTCGACCTGCTCCACTGGAACTCGGACACGACCAACCTTCCGGCCGCCTGGCACGGCGCCTATCTGCGCGACTTCTACCGCGACAACAAGCTTGTCCGGGCGGGCGAGATCGTCGTCGACGGGACGCCGATCGACATCCACTCCGTCCGCACCCCGACCTACGTCCAGGCGGGCCGC
>JBJMTY010000094.1:0-18212 GCA_045811445.1 Allosphingosinicella sp.
ACATCGAAGGCGAAGGCGACCGAGCCGATATTGCCGCAGCCGACGTCGACGATCACCAATCCTCCCCGGGACGGGGAGGGGGACCGCGACGCGGAGCGGCGCGGTGGAGGGGCTGGCACGGACTCCGGAGCTGCCCCTCCACCACCGCCTTCGGCGGCGGTCCCCCTCCCCGTACCGGGGAGGATTGTACGCCCCGTCACAACACCCCCTTGGTGCTGGGCAGCGCGTCGCCTTCGCGGCGAATGGCTTGGCGCAGCGCGCGGCCTAGCGCCTTGAAGCAGGCTTCGGTCTTGTGATGGTCGTTGTCGCCGGTGACGCGGACGTGGAGGGCGGCGCCGAGGCTGTCGGCGAGGCTGCGGAAGACGTGGGCGGTCATCTGCGTCGGATAGGCGCCGATGTGGCTCGCCGCGAAATCGCCTTCGAAGACGCTGTAGGGACGGCCGGAGAGGTCGATGAGGACGTGGGCTTCGGTCTCGTCCATCGGCAGCGCGAAGCCGAAGCGGCCGAGGCCGCGCCGGTCTCCCAGCGCCCGCGACAGAGCGGTGCCGAAGGCGATCGCGCAATCCTCGACGCTGTGATGGGCGTCGATGTCGAGATCGCCGTCGCAGGCGAGGAGCAGAGAGAAGCCGCCATGGGCGGCGACCTGATCGAGCATATGGTCGTAGAAAGGCAGACCGGTGGCGATGCGGCGCGGCTCGGGTCGGTCGAGGTCGATTGCGACCGCGATCCGGGTCTCCTTGGTGTCGCGGACCAATTCGGCGCGGCGGCCGGGCGCGGCCTCGCCCGCGACTCCGAACGCGGCCAGCGCCGCCTGGTTCTCGGCCTCGGTGCCGACGGTGAGCCGCAGGCCGCCGGGCGCGGCGTTGGGGCGGAAGCGGGCGCGGATGCCGAGGCCGTGCAGCCTGGCCGCCAGCCCCGCCGGGTCCTCGACCTCGAGGAACAGGAAGTTGCCGCCGCCACTCCTCACCGATTTCACGATGTCGGAGGCCGCGAGGAGGGGCGCGAGGCGCGCCCGCTCCGCCTTGATCCGCGCGATCCGATCGGCATGGACGGCGCGGCGCGAGGGGGCGAGCGCGGACAAAGCGGCCTCGATCGACAAGCTCGGCAGCGGATAAGGCGGCAGCGCCCGCGCCGCCATCGCGATCGTCTCCGGCTCGCCGATCGCCGCGCCGACCCGCGCGCCGGCGAGGCCGAACGCCTTGGAGAGGGTCTTGAGCACCACGAGGTTCGGCCGCCGCGCCGCCTCGCCCGCCAGCGACGGCGCGTCGGCGAAATCGAGATAGGCCTCGTCGAGGACGATGATCGTCTCGGTGAGCGCGTCGGCGACGCGCAGCACGTCCCCGGCGGGGATGAGGTTGCCGGTCGGATTGTTGGGGGAGCAGAGGAAGACGAGCTTCAGATCCGCCTCACCTGAAACCCGATTCAGGAAGGCGGCGGCGTTGAAGTCGAAATTCGAATCGAGCTTCACCTCCACCAGCCGCGCGCCCTGCAGCGCGGCGAAATGGGCGTAGGCGGAGAAAGTGGGCGTGCCGATCGCGACGGCGTCGACGCCCGGCCGGCAGAAGGCGCGGACGAGGATGTCGATCGCATCGTCGGCGCCGCGGGTGACGACGACATTCTCCGGCGCGACGCCGTAGAGCGCCGCCATCGCCGCCTTGAGCCGGGCCGGCTGCGGCTCGGGATAGCGGTTGAGGCCGGCGGCGAGCGGGCCGTCCTGGAGCGGCGGAAAGGGATTCTCGTTGGCGTCGAGCTTGATCGCGTCCGGGCCGAAGGCGTCGTTCGCCTGGGCGGCGATGTCGAACGGGGCGAGCGCGAGGATTTCGGGCCGGGCCAAGCGGGCGGCGAGGCTCATCCTCCCCTCCCTGAAAGGGAGGGGTCGGGGGTGGGTAGCGAGCGGAGCGAGCCCACCAACGCTGAGCTTCGGGCGGCTGCGCCGCTACCCACCCCCAGCCCCTCCCTTCCAGGGAGGGGGGTTCCCCGCGCATCGGCCGCTCTTGCGTGGGCCTCCAACCCTTCGAGGCGGGCGAGCAGGGCCGCCGGGCCTGGGAGGCGGCGGGCGGCTTCGGGGGTGACGGTCTGGACGCTCATGGCCTTGAGGAACGTGTGGACGGAGACGCCGCTCCAGGCGCGGGCGGCGCCGTCGGTGGGCAAGACGTGGCTGGAGCCGGCGAGATAGTCGCCGAACGTCTCGGCGGCGAGGCGGCCGGCGAAGATCGCGCCCGCATTGCGGATCAGGGGCACGAGCGCCTCGGGGTTGGCGACGGCGAGGGAGAGGTGCTCGGGCGCGTAGGCATTGGCGATCTCCACCGCCTCGGCGAGGTCGGCGGCGATCAGGATGCGCGCCGCGCAGAGCGCCCGTTCGGCGATGTCGGCGCGCGGCAGGGTGCGGACCTGGCGGTCGATTTCCGCCTCGACGGCGCGGGCGAGCGGCCCGGACGGCGTCACCAGCAGGACCTGGGCGGAGGGATCGTGCTCGGCCTGGCCGAGCAGGTCGGCCGCGACCATGGCCGGATCGGCGCTCTCGTCGGCGATCACCATCAGCTCGCTCGGGCCGGCCGGCATGTCGATGGCGGGGCCGCCCGGGAGCGAGGCCACGAGATTCTTGGCCTCGGACACCCAGGCATTGCCGGGGCCGCAGATCTTGGCGACGGCGGGGATGGCGCCGGCGCCGAAGGCGAGCGCGGCGACGGCCTGGGCGCCGCCGACGGTCCAGATCGCGTCGATGCCGCAATGCTCGGCGGCCAGGGCGACGAGCGGGCTCAGCCCTTCGGCGCTGGGCCCCGTGCTGGGGGGCGTGACGACGACCAGCTCCCTCACCCCCGCCGCCCGCGCCGGCAAAGCGAGCATGAGCAGGGTCGAGAAGAGCGGCGTCTTGCCGCCCGGCACGTAGAGGCCGACGCGGTCGACGGCGCGCCAGACCTTGCGGACGACGAGGCCGGGCATCGTCTCGACCGCATGCTCAGCGGGCAGGCTGCCTTCGTGGAAGGCGGCGATGTTGCGGGCGGCGAGCGCGATCGCCTCGACCGCCTCGGCCGGAAGCGTGCGGCGCGCCTCGGCGGCGGCGGGGGCGACCGGCACGAGGCGCGGCGGTGCGCCGTCGATCCGCCCGGCGTGACGCACGAGCGCGTCCCAGTCGCCGTCGCGCACGTCCTCGACGATGGCGCGCACGGCGTCCCGCAGAGCGGGGTCGCCGCGTTGCTCGGGCCGGGCGAGGGCGGCGCGGCGGCCGGCTGGGTCGAGGTCTCTCCAGGCGAGGATCTTCACAGCATCATCTTTTCGATGGGGACGACGAGGATCGCCGAGGCGCCGGCTTCCTTCAATTGCTGGAGCGTCTCCCAGAAGACCGATTCCTGACAGACCGCGTGGACCGCGAACTGGCCCGGTCTGCCGTGCAGCGGCAGGATCGTCGGCGCCTCGGCGCCCGGGATGAGATCGGTGATGCGCCTCAGCGCCTCGCCGGGGGCGTTCATCATGATATATTTGGAATCGCGGGTGGCGAGCACGCCCTCGAGCCGGCTCATCAGCCGGCCAGCCTGCTCGGCCTTGCGCTCGCCGATCGGCTTTTTCGTGCGAATGAGGACCGCCTCGCTGTCGAGGACGGTCTCGACGGCGCGGAGGCCGTTCGCTTCCAGCGTCGCGCCGGTCGAGACCAGGTCGCAGATGAAGCCCGCGATCTGGAGGCGCGGCGCGAGCTCGACGGCGCCGCTCATCCTGACCACCGTCGCCGATACATTGCGCTCGTCCAGCCATTGCCGCACCAGGCAGGGATAGGAGGTCGCGATACGCGCGCCTTCGAGCGTCGCGGCGCCCTTCCATTCGACCGCCTCCGGTGCCGCCAGGCGCAGGCTGCAGCGGCCGAAGCCGAGTTGCGCCACCACTTCCACCCGCGCCTCGGGCTGGCCGAGCGCGAATTCCTTGAGCACATTCTCGCCGACCACGCCGAATTCGCAGACCCCGTCGCTGACGAAGGTCGGGATGTCGTCGTCGCGCACGAACAGGAGGTCGGCAGGGAAGTTCTCGACGCGCGCCGCCAGTTCGTTGCGGCCGTTCTGGATGCGCAGGCCCGCATCCTTCAGGAGGCCGCGGCTGAGCTCCGACAGGCGCCCCGATTTCTGGATGGCGATGTGCAGCCTGTCCTCGTCAACCAGCATCGCCGCCTCCCCCCGTTTTGCTGGCGGAGGCATCGAGGGCCTGGCGGTAGCCGCGATTGGGCTCCTGGCGCAGGAAGCGGGCGACGCGGACGATGGTGGTGGTGCTGACCCCGGTGGCGTCGTGGATCTCGCGGTAGGAGAGGCCGGTGCCGTCGAGCAGGCGCGCGACGTGCCAGCGCTCGCCCAGGGTGCGGATCTCGGCCGGGGTGCACAGATCGGTGAGGAAGCGCGCCATTTCCTCGCGGCTGCCGGGGGTGAGCAAGGCGGCGCAGAGCGCTTCGCCGAGCCGCGCGGGATCGCGGGTCGGCTCGGGCGCGGGCGGGGCCGCGGCGGGGGGCGAATCTTGTTTCATCGTGCTAACACGCTATAACGATGTTCGACGCAAGATCAACCCGCTCTTGCGCGAGTGGCCGGTTGACAGATGGCGGCCGGCGGAGGACGGACCGGGAAGACCGCAGGAGAGAGACTTGGAAGCGAAAAGCGTCTGGGCGCTGGGCTGCGAGCTGGGCGAAGGGCCGGTCTGGGCCGACGGCGCGCTCTGGTTCGTCGATATCAAACGGCCGCACGTCTATCGCTACGACCCGGCGAGCGCGGAGCGGCGGAACTGGCCGGCGCCCGACGCGATCGGCTTCCTGTTCCCGGCCGAAGGCGGCGGGTTCGTCGCCGGGCTGCGCGACGGCCTCCATCGTTTCGACCCGGCGAGCGGCACCTTCGCGCGCATCGTCGAGGTCGAGCCGGGGGTGGCCGGCAACAGGCTCAACGACGGCGCGGTCGACCCCGAGGGCCGGCTGTGGTTCGGGACGATGGATGCGGGCGAGCGGGAGCGGACCGGCGCCTTCTATTGCTTCGCGCGCGGCAAGCTGGCGCCGACCGGGCTCGAGGGGATCGCGATCACCAACGGGCCGTGTCTGTCGCCGGACGGGCGCATCCTCTATTTCGTCGACACTTTGGCCGGGACGATCGAGGCGGCCGACATCGGCGAGGGCGGCGCACTCAGCGGCCGCCGGCCGTTCGTCCGCATCGACCCGGAGGAAGGGCATCCGGACGGGCCGACCATCGATGCCGAAGGCTGCGTCTGGATCAGCCTGTTCGGCGGCTGGGAAGCGCGGCGCTATTCGCCGGGCGGCGAGCTGATCGGACGGGTGCGCTTCCCCGTCCCCAACATCACCAAGATCGCCTTCGGCGGCGAGGACCTCAAGACCGGCTATGCGACGACGGCGCGGCTGCACATGAAGCCCGCCGATCTGGCCGGGCTGCCCGCCAGCGGCGACCTGTTCGCCTTCCCGGTCGACGTGCCCGGGCTTCCCTGTCCGCGCGTATCGGCATGACCGGCGCTTCGGCCCTGATCGACGCGCGCATTGCGCAGCTCGGCGACTGGCGCGGGGAGACGCTGGCGCGGGTGCGGGCGCTGATCCGCGACGCCGATCCGGAGGTGGTGGAGACGTGGAAATGGCGCGGCGTGCCGGTGTGGGAGCATGACGGCATCCTGTGCACCGGCGAGACCTACAAAGAGGTGGTCAAGCTGACCTTCGCCAAGGGTGCCTCGCTCGACGACCCGCACCGCCTGTTCAATGCGAGCCTCGACGGCAAGGTCCGCCGCGCCATCGACCTGCGCGAAGGCGAGACGATCGACGGCGCGGCGCTGAAGGCCCTGATCCGCGCCGCCGCGTCGCTCAACCTCGCCAACAAGAAACGCTGAGGCCTTCCCCTGCCTCCCTGCCGCGGAGCGGCGGGGAGGGGGACTACCTGAAGGGTGGTGGAGGGGTAGAAGCCGCATGCTCCGGCGGATCCGCACGATAAGCTTGGGAGCCGAGCCAATACCCCTCCACCACCCTTCGGGTGGTCCCCCTCCCCATCCTGAGGATGGGGAGGCAGAGGGGTGCCCCCAAGCCGAATCTCGCCTCAGGTGCCGTGGAACGTGCGGTTGATGACGTCGAGCTGCTGCTCGCGGGTCAGCCGCACGAAGTTCACCGCATAGCCCGAGACGCGGATGGTGAGGCTCGAATAGAGCTCGGGATGCTCCATCGCGTCGAGCAGGGTCTCGCGGTTCAGCACGTTGACGTTCATGTGGTAGCCGGTGACGCCGAAAAAGGCGTCGAGGATCGAGGTGAGGTTGGTGACCCGGTCCTTCTCCGAGCGGCCGAGGCCGCTCGGCACCAGGGTCGAGGTCAGCGAAATGCCGTCCTCGGCGTCGCGATAGGGAATTTTGGCGACCGAGGCGGCCGAGGCCTGGATGCCGTGGCTGTCGCGGCCGTGCATCGGATTGGCGCCGGGCGCGAACGGCTCGCCCATCCGCCGCCCGTCGGGGGTGTTGCCGGTCGCCTTGCCGTAGACGACGTTGGACGTGATGGTCAGCACCGACTGGGTGTGGTGGGCGTGGCGGTAGGTGGGATATTTACGCAGCTTGCCCATGAAGGTCGAGACCAGCCAGGCGGCGAGATGGTCGACGCGGTTGTCGTTGTTGCCGAAGCTGGGAAACTCGCCCTCGATCTCATAATCGACGATCAGGCCGCTATCGTCGCGGACCGCGCGCACCTTGGCGAACTTGATCGCCGAGAGGCTGTCGGCGACCACCGACATGCCGGCGATGCCGAACGCCATGGTGCGCATCGGCGCATAATCGTGGAGCGCCATCTCCAGCCGCTCATAGGCATATTTGTCGTGCATGTAGTGGATGACGTTCATCGCCCCGACATAGACGCCGGCCAGCCAGTCCATCATCCGCTCGAAGCGCTCGAGCACGTCGCCGAACTCGAGATACTCGCCCTGGACGGGCTGCGAGATCGGCCCGATCTGCTTGCCCGAAACCTCGTCGCGGCCGCCGTTGATCGCGTAGAGCAGGCATTTGGCGAGGTTGGCGCGGGCGCCGAAGAATTGCATCTGCTTGCCGACCAGCATCGGCGAGACGCAGCAGGCGATGGCGCCGTCGTCGCCCCACGCCGCGCGCATGATCTCGTCGCTCTCGAACTGGATGGAGGAGGTGTCGATCGCCACCTTGGAGGCGTAGCGGCGGAAGCTCTGGGGAAGCCGCGGCGAATACCAGATGGTGAGGTTGGGCTCCGGCGCGGGGCCGAGGTTGTAGAGGGTGTGGAGGAAGCGGAAGCTGGACTTGGTGACGAGCGGGCGGCCGTCGTCGCCCATGCCGCCGATCGATTCGGTGACCCAGGTCGGATCGCCCGAGAACAGGCTGTCATATTCGGGCGTGCGCAGGAAGCGGACGATGCGCAGCTTGATGACGAAATCGTCGACGATCTCCTGGGCCTCGGATTCGGTGATGCGGCCGGCGCGCAGGTCGCGCTCGAAATAGATGTCGAGGAAGGTCGAGGTGCGGCCGAGCGACATGGCCGCGCCGTTCTGCTCCTTGACCCCGCCGAGATAGGCGAAATAGAGCCACTGGACGGCCTCGCGGGCGCTGGTGGCGGGGCCGGAAATGTCGAAGCCGTATTTGGCCGCCATGACCTTCAATTCGCCGAGCGCGCGGATCTGCTCGGACAATTCCTCGCGGTCGCGGATGATCTCGTCGGTCGACCAGTCGAAGTCGAGCGCGGCCTTCTCGCGCTGCTTGCGCTCGATCAGATGGTCGACACCGTAGAGGGCGACGCGGCGATAGTCGCCGATGATCCGGCCGCGGCCGTAGGCGTCGGGCAGGCCGGTCAATATGTGCGAGCCGCGGCAGCGGCGGGCGTCGGCGGTATAGGCGTCGAACACGCCGTCATTGTGGGTCTTGCGATATTTGCCGAACGTCTCCGCCACCGCCGGGTCGACCTCGTAGCCGTAGGTTTCGAGCGCGTTGGCGACCATGCGGAAGCCGCCGTTGGGCATGATCGCCCGCTTCAGCGGGGCGTCGGTCTGGAGGCCGACGATGATCTCCTTCTCCTTGTCGATATAGCCGGCGTCGTGGGCGGTGATGGAGCTCGGGATCTGCGACACGTCGTAGACGCCCTTGGCGCGCTCCTCCGGGAACATCGCCTCGAGCCGACCCCATACCGATTTGGTCCGCTCGGTCGCGGGTTCGAGGAAGCTCTCGTCGCCATGATAGGGATTGACGTTGAGCTGGATGAAATCGCGGACGTTGATCTCGCTGTTCCACAGGCCGGTGGCGAAGCCGCTCCAGGCGTCGCCGCCGCTCTCGGCCGGACGGTCCAGGGTAATGGTGGCCATATCAGTCTCCGTCTCAGCTCTCGGCGGGTTTCAGGCGGGGGGCGGGCGCGCGGGCGGCGGCGGCGGGGCCGGTCTCGCGCAGGAACAGAGCGGCGACCGCCCCGGCGCCGACGCACAGGATGAGCGGCGCGAAGGCCTGCTGGTAATGGACCAGCTCGCGCTCGCCGCCGGCGCTGGCGCGGATCAGCAGCCCGGCGAAAACGGGGCCGAGCAAGGCGGTCAGCACGAAGTTGACGAAGTTGACGACGCCGGTGGCGGTGCCGGCATGCTCGGCCCGGTTCACTTCCTTGGCCACCGTGTAAGGCAGCATCGCCGCGCCCGAGGCGATGCCGGCGACGAGGGCGAGCAGGAAGGGCGGAAACAGAGCCGGCGAGCCAAACAGCATCGTCGCCATCGCCGCGAGCAGGACCAAAGCGGCGCCGACGATCACCGGCTTGCGCCGCCCGATCCGGTCCGACGCCCAGCCGAGCAAGGGGCAGCCGATGATCCACCCGAACGGCACCGAGGCGGAGCGCAGCACCGCCATCGAATAAGGCACGTCATGCGCTTCCTGGAGGTAGCGCACCCCCCACACCATGTCGAAGATGGTGGTGGGGAGGAACATCAGGCCGGCGACGAGGCCGCACAGGATCGACTGCGGGTTGAGGAACACCGTCCCGATCGTCCGCGCGGCGGCGGCGAGGCCGTGGCCCTTGCGGACCTCCGGCTCGACGCGCGGCGGGCTGGGCATGAGGAAGAACAAGGCGAGCGCGATCGGGAAGCCGCACAGGCCCGCGGCCATCCAGAAGCTGTCCCAGCCGAGGCCGCGCGCGATCAGCGGGCCGACCACGAACTGGCCCGCCGCGCCGCCCGCCATGCCGACCATCTGGGTGACGCCGATCAGGGTCGCGGCGCGCGACGGCGGCAGATAGTTGGTGGCGAGGTAGACGGCGCCGATCAGGCCGAACACCCCGCCCGCGCCCTGCATGAAGCGGCCGATCCCGCCCAGCGCCGGATCGCCGGTAGCGAACAGCAAGGCGCCGGCCGCGACCGTCGCGGCGCCCAGCGGCACGATCCATTTCGGCCCGAGCCGGTCCATGGCGACGCCGGCGACGAGGCTGAACGGCGCGTAGGCATAATAGAACAGGCCGAGCAAAGAGGCGAGCGCGGCGGAGCCGAGGCCGAAGCCGGCGGTCAGCTCCGGCAGCATCACGCCGGGCGCCGACCGCATCAGATATTGGTAGAAATAATAGACCGACGTGATCGCCCACGCGGCGGCGACGGCGCCGGCGGCGGCGGCGCCAGTGCCCGTGGTGCGGGAGGGAGGAGGCCGCGCCACCGCCGCCTCAGCAGAGGACGAGCGACTGGGCGAGTCCGGCTTCCGACGTCTCCTTGTACTTGGGATGCATGTCCTTCGCGGTCTGCGCCATGGCGGTGATCACCGCGTCGAGATCGACCCGGTGGTTGGCCGGTATCTCGTTGCTGGCGATGAGATAGCCGGTCCACGCCTTGACCGCGCCGAACGCGCAGCGCTCGATACAGGGTATCTGGACGAAGCCGGCGACCGGATCGCAGGTCATGCCGAGATGATGCTCGAGCGCCGCCGCGGCGCCGTTGGCGGCGATGATCGGCCCCGCGTCGTGCGCCTGGGCGAGGGCGGCGGCGCCCATCGCGGAGGCGACGCCGATCTCGGCCTGGCAGCCGCCTTCGGCCGCCGACAGGGTCGCGTTGTGCTTGCACAAATAGCCGACGATCGCGGCGGCGAGCAGGGCCTCGCGCAGCTTGGCCGGCGGCTTCTTCGCGCCTTCCTCGCCGAGCGAATAGACGATCGCCGGCATCACCCCGGCCGAGCCGCCGGTCGGCGCGGTGATGACGAGGTGGCCGCGGGCATTCTCCTCCGACCCGGCGAGGGCGGCGGCCGAGACGAGGCCGATGGCCTTGCGCGCCGGCTCGTCGAGCTTCATCGCGTTGCGGTAGACGTCGCCGGCCATGGTCTTGAGCTTGATCGGCCCGGGAAGGACCCCCGGCGGCGCGCCGAGGCCCGATTTTACGGTCGCCTGCATGGCGCCCAATATCTTGTCGAGGAAGGCGTCGATGGTCGCCTGGTCGCGCCCCGATATCGCCAGCTCGTTGGCATAAGCGAGCTGGGCCAGCGAGATGTTGTCGCGCTTGGTGTGCGCGAGCACTTCGGTCATGGTCGAATAGGGATATTTGGGCGGGTTCTTCTTGGGCGGCTGATAGCCCTTCCACTCGATGAAGCCGCCGCCGACCGAATAATATTCCTGCTCGAGCAGCACCTTGTCGCCGGCGAGCAGGGCCACCCGCATCATGTTGGGATGGTGGAAATCGCCCTTGGTCGCGTCGTAGATCACGTCCTTGAGCGACACGTTGATCGTCTTGGCGCCGAGCTTGACCGGAAAAACCTTGTCCGGATGCGCGACGAGATCGTCGAGCACGGCCGGATCGATCGTCGCGGGCTCGTAGCCGGCGAGGCCGGCGAGGGCCGCGCGCTCGGTGCCGTGGCCCTTGCCGGTCGCGCTGAGGCTGCCGAACAGATTGACCCGCATCGCGGTGGCCTGGGCGAGCTGGTCGGCCGGCAGCTTCGAGGCGCGCTGGTAGAAATCGTAGGTGATCCGCATCGGGCCGATCGTGTGCGACGAGGAGGGGCCGGGCCCGACCTTGTAGAATTCGTCGACGAGGGTCATCACCGGGCCCTTGGACTGGCGGACGACGTCGAGATTGGGATCGACCTCGGCGGCGCCGATCGGCGGATCCTTGGCCGGCGTCTGCGCGCCCTTCGGGTTGGCGCAGCCGCCGAGCGCGACGATCGCCGTCATCATCGCGCTGCGCATCATGAAGGCGCGGCGGTCGGAGCCGGCGGGCGGCTCGGCGGGGTCGAGCATTGGCGAAGGCGGCGCGAACGGGGCGTCTCTCATGGGTCATCTCCGATGACTATGTGCCCTCCGGCCTAAGCGGGACCCCGGCCCCAAGGCATCGGGACAAGCCCGGACGGGGGATGCGGATTGCCCCGATAAAGCGCCGCTATCTCAGGCCTAAAAGCGCCGACGTGTGGCGGGCGATCATCCCTTCCTCGTCGGTAGGGATAACCCAGGCCGGCGCGCGGCTGCCGGGCTTGCCGATCAGGCCGGCGCCCATCCGGTTGCGCGCCGGGTCGATCTCGACGCCGAGCCAGCGGCAGCCGGCCGACACCGCCTCGCGTATCTCGCGCCCATGCTCGCCGATGCCGCCGGTGAAGACCAGGGCATCGAGGCCGCCGAGCGCCGCCGCCAGCGAGCCGATCTCGCGCACGATGCGGTAGACGAACAGGTCGATCGCGGCGCGGGCGGCGGGATCGTCGGAGGCTTGGAGGGCGCGCATGTCGGAGGAGATGCCGGAGACGCCGAGCAGGCCGGACCGGCGGTAGAGAAGGTCCTCGATCGCGCGGGCGTCGAGCCCCTTCTCGTCCATCAGATAGAGGAGCACGCCAGGATCGAGGCTGCCGCAGCGCGTGCCCATCATCAGCCCGTCGAGCGCGGTGAAGCCCATCGTGGTGGCGACGCTGCGGCCGCCCTGGATCGCGCACAGGCTGGCGCCGTTGCCGAGATGGGCGACGACCACCCGCGCCCGGGCGAGCTGCGGCGCCAGCTCGTAGAGGCGCTGCGAGACATATTCGTAGGAGAGGCCGTGGAAGCCGTAGCGCCGCACGCCTTCCTCGCTCAGCGCGCGCGGCAAGGCGAAGAGCTGCGCGACCTCGGGCTGGGCGCGGTGGAAGGCGGTGTCGAAGCAGGCGACCTGGGCGACGTGCGGCGCGCCCTCCGCGATGGCGGCGATGGCGGCGACATTGTGCGGCTGGTGGAGCGGCGCCAGCGGCGCGAGCTTGCGCAGCGCCGCGATCGTCGCCGCGTCGATGCGGACCGGCGCCGCGAACTCGGTGCCGCCGTGGACGACGCGGTGGCCGACCGCCGCCACCGGCGTGCCGTCGAGCAGGCGGATCGCCTCGTCGAGTATGGCCTGGGTGGCCTGGCGGTGGTCGAAGCCGGCCGGATCCCAGCTGCGCTCCGCGACGGTCGCGCGCTTGCCGTCGGCGACCTTGAGCGAGGGCGCGGCGCCGATCCCCTCGATCTGGCCGCGGAACGAGGCGGGCGCGCCGGCGCCGGCGGCGTAGATGGCGAACTTGATGCTCGACGAGCCGGCGTTGATGACGGCGACGCAGGCGGCCATGCCGCGCGCCTACTGGATCGTGCCGCCGAGCCGCCGGCGGCGGTCCTCGGCGACCAAAGCGGCGACCGCGCAGGACGCGAGGCGGGTGAGCAAGGCGTCGGCCCGGCTGGTCAGGACCACCGGCACCCGCGCGCCGAGCACGATCCCCGCCGCGTCGGCCCCGGCGAGGAAGGACAGGCTCTTGGCCAGCATGTTGCCGGCCTCCAGATCGGGGACGACGAGGACGTTGGCGCGCCCCGCGACCGGCGAGGCGATCTTCTTGATCCGCGCCGCCTCCGGGCTGATCGCATTGTCGAGCGCGAGCGGCCCGTCGAGCACCGCGCCGGTGATCTGGCCGCGATCGGCCATCTTGCACAGCGCCGCGGCCTCGATCGTCGAGGGAATGTCGGGATTGACCGTCTCCATCGCGCTCAGGATGGCGACGCGCACGTCGGTGACGCCCATGGCGTGGACCAGATCGATGGCGTTCTGGACGATGCTGATCTTGTCCTTCAGCGTCGGCGCGATGTTGACCGCGGCATCGGTGATGACGAGCGCGTCGGCATGATCCGGCACGTCCATGATGAAGCAGTGGCTGATGCGGCGCATGGTGCGCAGGCCGGTGTCGCGGGCGACGACGGCGGCCATCAGCTCGTCGGTGTGGAGGCTGCCCTTCATCACCGCCTCGGCCTTGCCTTCGCGAACCAAAGCGACCGCCTTCGCCGCCGCATCGTGGCTATGCTCGGCGTCGACGAGGTGAAAAGGGGAGATGTCGACCTTGGCGTCGGCGGCGGCGCGGCGGATCTTGTCGGCGGGGCCGACCAGGATCGGCTCGATCAGGCGCAGCTTGCCCGCCTCGACCGCGCTCTCGATCGAGGCCGGATCGCAGGGGTGGGCGACCGCGGTGGGCGTGGGGCGGAGCTGCTGGGCCCGCTCGACGAGCCGCCGGAACTTCTGGTGGTCGTCCGTGATCATGGCGGTCTCCGGGTCAGGGGGTGGTGGCAACGGCCGCCGCCCCCGGCCCCCGCCATTGCTCGTCCTTGAGCTTCCAGCCGCCGCCGAGCGCCTTGTAGAGGTCGACGACGGCGACGAGCTGCGCCTGCCGGGTCCGGGCGAGCTCGTCCTCCGCCGGGAAGAGCTGCTGCTGGGCCTCGAGTATCTCGAAATAGCTCGCCCGCCCGCCCTTGTAGCGCAAGGTCGCGAGGTCGACCGAGCCGCGCAACGCGGCGATCTGGGCCTCGAGCGCGGCCCGGCGGGACGCGAGGGTCTGCTGGGCGACGAGCGCGTCCGACGTCTCCTTGAAGGCGACCAGCACCGTCTTGCGGTAGCTCGCCGTCGCTTCGTCCCAGAAGGCCTTGCGCTGCGCGTAGACCGATTCGAGCCGGCCGCCGGTGAACAGCGGGCCGAGCAGATTGGCGCCCCCGCGCCAGAAGCCGAAGGTCCCGTTGACGCCGCCGTCGGCGGTGATGCCGATGAAGCCGAGCAGAGCGCCGAGGCCGATCTTGGGATAGAAATTGGCGATGGCGGCGCCGATCTCGGCATTGGCGCCGATCATCACCTGCTCGGCCTGGCGGATATCCGGGCGGCGGCGGATGAGATCGGTGGTGAGCCCCACCGGCGTCGCCGGCATCGCCTGGGCGGTGAGCGGCACGCCGCGCGGGATGGCGCGGGGATAGCCGCCGGTCAGGAGGGAGAGGGCATTTTCCTGCTGGGCGATCTCGCGGCGCAGGTCGGCGACCGAGGCGGTGCTCGCATCGAGCGCGGCCCGCGCCCGCTCGACCGGCAGCCGGCTGTCGCGGCCGGCGCCGAAGCGCAGCGAGAACAGCTCGTGCATCTTGCGGAAGGTCTGCTCGCTCTCCTCGGCGATGGCGAGCCGGCGGTCGAGCTGGAGCAGGCGGAAATAGCCGGTGGCGATATCGCTCACCAGGGTCAGCATGATGCCGCGGCGGACTTCCTCATTGGCGTAGACATTGGCCTGGGCGGCCTCGGTCTGGCGCTTGATGCGGCCCCAGACGTCCAGCTCCCAGGCGACGCTGAGCGAGCCCAGCCCGGACGCGAAATCGATCGCCTCGATGCCGTTATTCTCGGTGGGCGAGACGGTCCGCTCGCCGCCCGCCGCCGCGCCGTATCCGACCTGCGGCAGCGCCTGCGAATGGACGACGCCGACCATCGCCCGGGCCTGCGCGATCCGCGACGCCGCGATCTGGAGGTCCGGATTGTCGGTGAGGCCGGCCTGGATCAGCGAGGCGAGCGCCGGATCCTGGAACACGTCCCACCAGGGCAGATCGGCGAACGAATTCGCGTCGGCCGGCGCGATCTGGGCGCGGAACTCGGCCGGGTGGACGAGCTCGGGCTTCTGGTAGTCGGGGCCCATCACGCAGCCGGCCGTGGCCAGCATCGGCGGGAAGGCGGCGAGGGCGCGGAGCCAAGGAAATTTCGTCACGAAACGCCTCCCTTTCACTGGATGGCCGCCAGCATCTTTCTGAAGCGGATGAGGGTGTAGAAAGTGTAGGCCGAGCCGATCGCGAGCATCGCGGCCATCTGCCACCACACCATCCAGATGCTGGCGTCACGGAACAGCACCGCCTGCGAGAAGCTGACGAAATGGGTGGAGGGGACGAACTGCATGACCTTCTGGAGGAAGATCGGCATGCTCTCGAGCGGCGTCTGCCCGCCCGACAGCAGGCTCATGACGATGAAGACCGGGAAGGCGAGCAGGCCGAATTGCGGCATCGACCGCACGATCGTCGCCAGCATGATGCCGAGCGCGGTGACCGAGAAGAGATAGATGGTGAGGCCGGTCGCGAAGAGCGGGATCGAGCCCGCCACGGGAACCCCGATCAGCCCTTTGACGACGATGAAGATGGACAGCATCGCGGCGGCGATGACGACGATCGCGTTCGCCCAGATCTTGGCGAACATCAATTCGAACGGGCGCAGCGGCATGACCAGCAGATGCTCGATATTGCCGTGCTCGCGCTCGCGCAGGACCGCCGCGCCGCACAGGAAGATGGCGAGCACCGAGATGTTGTTGATCACCTGGTTGATCGCGACGAACCAGCTCTGCTGCATGTTGGGGTTGAAGCGGGCGCGGGTCTCGAGCGGGACGAGCGGCTGGTTCTTGGGGTCACCGCGGCCGCGCCAATAGGAATCGACGCTCGAATTGATGATGCGCGAGAGGTAGGTCGGGCCCCGCCCCGCCTGGCTCATCGCGGTCGCGTCGGTGACGATCTGGACGTCGGGCTTGCGGTCGCGGGCGAGATCGGCCTGGAATTCGGGCGGCAGGTTGACGACGAACGTATATTTGCCGCGGTCCATCGCCGGGTTGATCATCGAGAAGGGGATGACCGCCGGCGGCAGGAAGAGCGGCGGCAGCATCGCGTCCTGAACGCCGCGCGCGGCGTCGCTATTGTCCTCGTCGACGATCGCGATCGAGGCGTTGACCACGTCCATCACCGCGCTCTTGGCCGGCGTGTAGACCGAGAAGGTGAAGGTGTAGGCGATGAGGAACAGCAGCACCGGATCGCGGTACAGGCTGATCAGCTCCTTGATGCCGAGATGGAAGACGTGCCAGACGCTGCGCACTTCTACTTCTCCTGCTTCTTGAGGAGCAGCACGGAGACGCCGAAATAGAAGGCGGCGATGACCGCCAAGGCGGCGAGGCTCGGCCAGACCGCCATGAAGCCCAAAGCCTTGGTGAAGGTGCCGACGCTGATCGACTGGAAATAGGTGCTCGGGAAGACCCTGGACGCGATGCTGGCGCCGCCGGACAGCGACGAGGTCGGCACGAACATGCCGGAGAATTGCACGGCGGGGAGGATGGCGATGATCGCCGCCGCGAAGATCGCCGCCGTCTGCGTGGAGGCGAAGACCGAGATCAGCAGGCCGAAGCCGGTGCTGGCGAGGACGTAGAGCAGCCCGCCGAGCATCAAAGTGAGGATGCTCCCTTTGACCGGGACCTGGAAGAGCAGGACGGCGAGCGCCACCAGCGAGACGAACTGGATGAGGGCGACGGCGATGTAGGGAAGCTGCTTGCCGAACAGGAACTCGGCCTTGGTCGCCGGCGCCGCGTAGAAATTGGCGATCGAGCCCAATTCCTTCTCGCGCACCACGCTGAGCGCGGTGAGCATGCTCGGGATCAGCATCAAAAGCAGCATGATGTCGCCGGGGACGAGGGCGTAGACGCTCTCGAACGACTGGTTGTAGAGCGCCCGCGCCTCGATGTTGACCGGCGTCGCGACCGGCGCCAGCCCCTTGTCGCGCCGGGCAGTGGCTTCGTAGCGGTCGTGGGTCGCCTCGACATAGCCGCGCGCGGTCTCGGCGCGGAACGGCACGGCGGCGTCGAGATAGGCGCTGACCGCCGGGTGCCGCCCCTGCTTCAAGTCGCGCTCGTAGCCGGCGGGGATCTCGACCGCGAAGCGCAGCTCGCCGTTCCTCAGCCGCCGGTCGAGCTCGGCGTCGCTGGATATGGGGTCGTGCTCGTCGAAATAGATCGAGCCGCGATAGGCGTCGGCATAAGCGCGGCTGGCGGCGGTCTGGTCGTTGTCGAAGGTGGCGAAGGTGAGGTGGTTGACGTCGAGCGAGATGCCGTAGCCGAACACCACCATCAGCAGCAGCGGCCCGAACAAAGCGAAGGCGAGGCGGACCGAATCGTGGCGCAGCTCGATCGCCTCGCGGCGGGCGAAGGCCCAGACCCGGGCGAGGCTGAATTTGCCGGGCTCGGTGCGGTGGCCTCCCACCTGGGTGGCGGGGTCCGGCGGCGGCACCGGCTCGGAGGCGGCCGTGGGGGAAGCCTCCGCTTCCTTCGCCGCTTCCTCCTCGAGATAGCCGATGAAGGCGGTCTCGAGGTCCGGGGCGCCGCGCTCGCGGACCAATTCGGCGGGCGGGCCCTGGGCGAGCACCTTGCCGCGGTGCATCATCGACATGCGGTCGCAGCGCGCCGCCTCGTTCATGAAGTGGGTGGAGAGGAAGATGGTCACGCCCTCGTCGCGCGACAGGCGGATCAGCAATTCCCAGAAGCCGTCGCGCGCGACCGGATCGACGCCCGAGGTCGGCTCGTCGAGGATCAGCACCTCCGGCTCGTGCAGCACCGCGACGGCGAGCGAGAGGCGCTGGCGGATGCCGAGCGGGATCGCCTCCGCCAACGTGTCGGCGACCTGGGTGAGGCCGAACTTGCCGATCAGCTCGGTCACCCGCGCCTCGCCCTGCGCCTTGGGCAGATCGAACAGCCGCGCGTGGAGGACGAGGTTCTGGCGGACGGTGAGTTCGGTGTAGAGCGAGAAGGCCTGGCTCATGAAGCCGACCCGGCGCCGCGCCTCGATGTCGCCGCCCTTCATCTCCTTGCCGAACAGCTTGGCCGAGCCCTCGGTCGGCTCGAGCAAACCGGTCAGCATCTTCATCGTCGTCGTCTTGCCGCAGCCGTTCGACCCCAGGAATCCGAAGATCTCGCCGCGCTCGATGCGGAAATTGACATGGTCGACGGCGGTGAAGGTGCCGAAGCGCTGGGTGAGGCCGTGCGCCTCGATCGCCGGCGGCCCGTCCGACGGCTTCATGGGCGTGATCTGCGGCTCGCGATGGCCCTTCTTCGCCTCCTCGGGCAGAAGCTTGATGAACGCTTCCTCGAGCGTCTTTGAATTGGTCTTCGCTTTAACCTCTTCGGGCGGGCCGGTGTCGAGGATCTTGCCGGCGTTCATGACCATCAGCCAGTCGAACCGCTCGGCT
>JBJMTY010000095.1:0-12708 GCA_045811445.1 Allosphingosinicella sp.
AGAAGAAGGTCCATCCCGGCGAATGGACCCGGTCGAACATCGCCACGATGCGTGCCCAGCTCAAGCGGCTCGGCTTCGCGCTCGACTGGAGCCGCGAGCTGGCGACCTGCGACCCTTCTTATTACGGCCATGAGCAGGCGCTGTTCCTCGACCTGTTCGAGGCGGGGCTGGTCTACCGCAAGCAGAGCGAAGTGAATTGGGACCCGGTCGACATGACCGTGCTCGCCAACGAGCAGGTCATAGACGGCCGCGGCTGGCGATCGGGCGCCCTCGTCGAACGGCGCAAGCTCAGCCAATGGTTTCTCAAGATCACGGACTTCGCGGAAGAGCTGCTCGACGGCCTCGGCGAGCTCGACCAATGGCCCGACAAGGTCCGGCTGATGCAGGAGAATTGGATCGGCAAGAGCCGCGGCCTGCGGTTCCGCTTCGCGCTCGAGGCGCCGGTCGAGGGCACCGAAGGTTTCGAAGTGTTCACGACGCGGCCCGACACCATCTACGGCGCGAGCTTCGCGGCGATCTCGCCCGACCATCCGATCGCGCTCGCCTTGGCGGCCCACGATCCCGCGCTCGCTGCCTTCATCGCCGAGTGCAAGCATGGCGGGACCACCGCCGCCGAGCTCGAAACCGCCGAGAAGAAGGGTTTCGACACCGGCGTCAAGGTTCACCATCCGCTCGACGCGGCGTGGAAGCTGCCGCTCTACGTCGCCAATTTCGTGCTGATCGACTACGGCACCGGCGCCATCTTCGGCTGCCCGGCGCATGACCAGCGCGACATGGATTTCGCCCGCAAATACGGCCTTCCCGTCACCCGCGTGGTCGCCCCCTCGCCCGAGGAAGCCGACGCGCCGATCGGCGACGAAGCCTATATCGGCCCGGGCCGGCTGGTGAACTCGCGCACGCTCGACGGGCTCACCGCCGAGGAGGGAATGCGGGCGGTCATCTCCGCGGCCGAGGAAGAGGGCTGGGGCGAGGGCACGATTGTCTGGCGGCTCCGGGACTGGGGGGTCTCGCGCCAGCGTTACTGGGGGACGCCGATCCCCATCGTCCATTGCGAGACGTGCGGCGCCGTGCCGGTGCCGCGCGACCAGCTCCCGGTCGTGCTGCCCGAGGATGTGAGCTTCGACGTCCCGGGCAACCCGCTCGACCGCCATCCGGCGTGGAAGCATGTCCCCTGCCCCTCCTGCGGCGGGGCCGCGGCGCGCGAGACCGACACGCTCGACACGTTCGTCGATTCCTCCTGGTATTTCATCCGCTTCGCCAGCCAGCCCGAGGACAGGCCGTTCGACCGCGCCGAGGCCGAACGCTGGCTGCCGGTCGGCCAGTATATCGGCGGCGTCGAGCATGCGATCCTCCACTTGCTCTACGCCCGCTTCTGGACCCGCGCGCTGAGGCGGATCGGACGGCTCGACATCGAGGAGCCGTTCTCGGGCCTGTTCACCCAAGGCATGGTCACCCATGTCACGTTCCAGGATTCCGAAGGGCGCTGGCTGACGCCCGAGGAGGCGGAAGGGCATGCGGGTCCGGTCACGCGCGGACGCGTCGAGAAGATGTCCAAATCGAAGCGCAACACGGTGGATCCGGAGCCGATCGTCGATCAATATGGCGCCGACGCGGTGCGCTGGTTCATGCTCTCCGACAGCCCGCCCGAGCGCGACCTGGAATGGAGCGAGGCGGGGATCGAAGGCAGCTGGCGCTTCGTCCAGCGGCTGTGGCGGCTCGCTTCGGCCGAGGCGGAGCGCGGCGGCTCGTCCTGGCTCGGCGCGGAGGGCGAGGCCTCCGCCGGAGAGGCGGGCCTGACCCGCAAGCTCCACCGGACCATCGCCGCGATCGGCGCCAACATCGAGAGCCTCGCCTTCAACAAGGCGGTCGCCAACGTCTACGAGCTCGCCAACGCGATCGAGAAGGCGGCGCCGTCGCGGGCTCGCGCCGAAGCGGTGGAAACCCTCGTCCGCCTCGTCGCGCCGATGGTGCCGCACCTCGCCGAGCAGGCCTGGTCGGCGATGGGACGGGACGGCCTCGTCGCCGACGCCCCCTGGCCGGAGGCGGAGGCGGCCTTGCTGGTCGAGGACGAAGTCACCATCGCCGTCCAGGTCAACGGCAAGCTTCGCGACACGCTGACGGCGCCCAAGGGCGCGGGCAAGGACAAGCTCGAGGCCATGGCCCTCGCTTCCGAGAAGGTGGCGCGGATCCTGGAGGGCAAGCCGCCGCGCAAGGTGGTGGTCGTTCCCGACCGGCTGGTGAACGTCGTCGCATGACGCGCGCCGCCGCTCTCCTCGCGCTGACGCTGACGCTGCCGGGCTGCGGTCTGAGGCCGCTTTATGCCGGCGGCGGATCGGGGGCAGTGGCGCAGTCGCTTCATTCGGTCGAGGTGGCGCCGATCGAGGGCCGCGCCGGCTGGCTGGTCCGCACCGCGCTCCAGGACCGGCTGGGCGCCACCAACGGGGCGCGGGCGCGCTACCGGCTCGAAGTGACGCTCGACGACGACATAACCGGCTTCGGCATCCGCTCCGACGATGCGGTGACGCGCGAGCGGCGGACGCTGCGCGCGCGCTACCGCCTGGTCGCCAACGACCGCGGCACGGTCGTGCTCGACGCCACCGCCGGCTCGGACGCCGGCATCGACGTCGTCGCCTCCGAATATGCCACCGTGGCCGCCGAGCAGACCGCGCTCGAGCGGCTGTCGACCGAAGTCGCCGACCAGATCGTCACCCGCCTCGCCCTCTTTGCGTCGCGGAGCGGCGACGGGCGATGAAGGCCAACCGCGCCCAGATCGAACGGGCGCTGCGGCAAGGCGGCGAGGCGCGCTTCTTCCTCCTCTACGGACCCGACGATTCCGGCTCGCGCGCCTTGGCGAGGCTGCTCGGCGGGCCCGACAGCGAGCGCGTCGAGCTCACCGGGGCGGAGCTGCGCGGCGATCCGGCCCGGCTCGCCGACGAAGCCGCCTCCATCTCCTTGTTCGGCGGCGCCCGCTACGTCCTCGTCGAGCCGGCCGGCGACGAATGCCTCGCCGCGGTCGAGGCGCTGCTGGAAGCGCCCGCCGCCGGCAACCCCGTGGCTCTGGTCGCCGGCGCGCTGAAGCCGGCCTCGAAGCTGCTGAAGCTCGCTTTGGCATCGCCGGCCGCCCTTGCTTTCGCCAGCTACCCTCCCGAGGGCCGCGACGCCGAGCAACTGGCGATGGAGCTGGCGCGGGCGCAGGGGCTGATCGCCCGTCCTGACGTCGCCCGCCGCCTCGCCGATGCCGTGGCCGGCAACCGCGCAATGCTCGCCCAGGAGCTGGCCAAGCTCGCCGACTATCTCGACGCCGCGCCGGATCGTCCCCAGCCGCTCGACCATGACGCGATCGACGCGGTCGGCGCGGCGGCCGAGGAAGGCGACCTCAGCCGGCTGGTCGACAGCGTCGGCAGCGGCGACGCCAGGCGCCTCGCCGCCGAGCTCGGCCGCCTGTCGAGCGAAGGCGTCGAAGGCATCCCGCTGATCCGCGCGATGCTGCGGCGGATGAGCCTGCTCGCCCGCATGAGAGCGCAGGTCGAACGCGGCAACAGCGTCGACGCCGTCATGGCGTCACAAGGCAAATCCTTGTTCTGGAAAGAGAAGCCCGCGATCGCGCGGCAATTGGGACGCTGGCGCGGCGAGCTGCTCGCCAAGAGCGTCAGCCGCCTCGTCGAGGCCGAGCGCCAGGCCAAGGCCTCAGGCGGCCTCGGCGCCTCGGCGGTGAACGAGGAATTGTTCGCCATCTGCCGGCAGGCCGCGCGGCTGCGCTGACCGGCCGCAATCCCCTTCAGATCCGCTCGCCGCTCAGCCGCTGGCAGATCATGTCGAGCTGATCGAGCGTCGAATAGAGCAGCGAGACCGTGCCGCCGTCGGGGCGGTGGGCGATCTGGACCTTGAGGCCGAGCATGTCGCCGAGCTGGCGCTCGAGCGCCTCGATGTCGGCGCTGGCGCCCTTATATTCGAGCTTGGGCTGGCGCTCGCGGCCCGGCTTGCCGAACTTGGCGAGCTTTTCGGTCTCGCGGACCGACAGGCCCCGGGCGACGACGTCCTGGGCCAGCGCCGCCGGGTCCAGGGCCGTCACCAGAGCGCGGGCGTGGCCCATGCTGAGCTCGCCGGTCACCACCAGCTCCCGCACCGAGGGCGGAAGATCGAGCAACCTCAGCAGGTTGGCGATGTGGCTGCGCGATTTGTGGACGAGGCCGCCGAGCGCTTCCTGGGTGTGGCCATATTCGTCGATCAGCCTTTTATAGGCGTCCGCTTCCTCGATCGCGTTAAGGTCGCGCCGCTGGATATTCTCGAGGAGGGCGACCTCGAGCGTCTCCGAATCGCTGAACTCGCGGACGAGCACCGGGACCTCGTGCAGCCGCGCGCGCTGCGCCGCGCGCCACCGCCGCTCGCCGGCGACGATCTGGAAGCGATGGCCGTGCGGGCGCACGACGATCGGCTGGATGAGGCCGCGCGCCCGGATCGACTGGGCCAATTCCTCGAGCGCGGCCTCGTCGAAATGGCGGCGCGGCTGGTCGAGGTGCGGCTCGATCGAGGAGACGGGCATGAGCTGGACGCCGCCGCGTCCCGTCCCGCCGCTCCCGCCCTCGCCCGACACCGGCACTTCCTGCGCCACCTCGCCGAGCAGCGAGGAGAGGCCGCGGCCGAGGCCCGACGGCCGCTTTCGCGCCTCGGGGCGCTCGGGACGGGGAGGCGTGTCGCTCATGCCGCCGCCGCCGGCTTGGGCAGCCGCCCGATCAGCTCGCGGGCCAGCGCCATATAGGCTTCGGAGCCCGGGCAGCGATGGTCATAGATCAAAGCAGGAACACCATGGCTCGGCGCCTCCGAGAGGCGGACGTTGCGCGGGATCACCGTCTCGAACACCACCTTGCCGAGGCAGGCGCGGACGTCGTCGGCGACCTGCGAGGAGAGGTTGTTGCGGCGGTCGAACATGGTGAGGGCGACGCCGAGGATGGACAAATCGGGGTTGAAGCGGGCACGGATCCGCTCGATCGTCTGGAGCAGCTGGCTGAGGCCCTCCAGCGCGAAGAATTCGGTCTGCAGCGGCACCAGGATCGAATGGGCGGCGACGAGGGCGTTGATGGTGAGCAGGCCGAGGCTGGGCGGGCAGTCGATCAGGCAGACGTCCCAGCGCCCGGGCGGCGCCTGATCGATCGCCTGGTCGAGGCGATGGGTGCGCTGCTCGAGCTCGACCAGCTCGATCTCGGCGCCTGAGAGGTCGACGGTGGCGGGGACGATGTCGAGCCGCGGCACCCTCGTAGCCACGACCGCGTCCTCGATGGCGACGCCGCCGGTCAGCACGTCGTAGCTCGACCGGTCGCGCTGGCCCTGGCCGATGCCGAGCCCGGTCGAGGCGTTGCCCTGCGGGTCGAGATCGACGAGCAGCACCTTCCACCCCGTCGCCGCCAGCGCCGTGGCGACGTTGATCGCCGTGGTGGTCTTGCCCACGCCGCCTTTCTGGTTGGCCACGGCTATGCGGATCATCTTTTCCCCTTCGCCTTCAGACGGACCGCGCTTGCGACGATGATGCCAGCATCGTCGTCGGTGAGGCTCGGCTCGATACGGAAATCACCCTGCCACGAAGCGCGGGCGGCATCCAGTTCCGACTTGGCGTTACGGCCCTTCGGCAGGATCCAGACCGTCCCAGGCGTGGAAAAGCGCGATCCGATGCGCAGCAGCCGGTCGAGCGGCGCGAAGGCGCGGGCGCTGATCACGTGGAAGGGCCGGGGCGCGACCGCCTCCGCTTTGCCGCAGATCACGTCGGTCTTATCCGCCACCCCCAGCATTGCAGCCGCACGGTCCAGCCATTCCGCCCGTAAGCGCCGCCCCTCGATCAGGGTAAACCGCGCCGGGTGAAGAACCGATAGCACCAGTCCGGGGAATCCCGCCCCGGAGCCCAGATCCAGCCACGTCGGAGCCCCGGGCGGTGCGAAGGCGAGGAGCTGGGCCGAATCGAGGATGTGCCGCTGCCACAGGTCGTCGAGGGAGGCGCGGGACACGAGGTTCTGGCGCCCATTCTCCTCCCTGAGCAGTGCGGCGAAGGCCTCGAACCGAGGCAATGTTTCACGTGGAACATCGAGCATCAGGCGGCGCGGCGGCGGGCGTGGACGAGGATCGCGGCCAGCGCCGCGGGCGTGATGCCCCGGATACGCGAGGCCGCGCCGAGCGTCTCCGGACGAGCGAGGGACAGGCGCTCGACCATTTCTTGGGAGAGGCCGGGAATCGCCCGATAGTCTATATCGGGAGGTACCCGCACCGCCTCGTCCGCACGAAGCCGGGCGACCTCGGCCTGCTGCCGCTGGACATAGGGCGCGTAGCGGTGATCCTCGACCGCCTCGTCCAGCAGGCGCGGGTCGGCGTCAGCAAGCCGGGGCGCCGCGCGAAGCAAAGCCGCGCGCGACACCTCCGGGTAGCGCAGCCACTCGCCGAGGCTGCGGCGTGCTCCGTCGCTCACATCGGCGCCGAGCGCGCGCAGCTCCGCGCCCGTCCGTGCCTCGGACAACGTCTGCTCGATGACGTCGCGCGCCGCGCCGCGAGCCTCGAAATGGCGCCGCCGTTCCTCGCCGACGCATCCCGCCTCGATGGCCGCCGGTGTAAGGCGCGCTTCGGCATTGTCGGCGCGCAGGCGCAGGCGGTATTCCGCCCGCGCCGTCAGCATCCGATAGGGCTCGGTGACGCCCTGCAGCACGAGGTCGTCGACCATCACGCCGATATAGCTTTCGCTCCGCTCCAGCCGAACCGCCGGCCGGTCGCCGACCCAGGCCGCCGCATTGAGCCCGGCGACCAGGCCCTGAGCTGCGGCCTCCTCGTAGCCGGTCGTCCCGTTGATCTGGCCGGCCAGCCACAGGCCCTCGACGTCACGGACCGCGAGGGTGGAATCGAGGATGCGCGGGTCGACATGATCATATTCGACCGCATAGCCGGGCTGGAGGATGCGGGCGCGCTCGAGCCCGGCCATCGACCGCACCATGGCCTCCTGCACGTCGAGCGGCAGCGACGTCGAGATGCCGTTGGGATAGACGGTGGGATCGTCCAGCCCCTCGGGCTCGAGGAAGATCTGATGGCCGTCGCGGTCGGCGAAGCGGTGGACCTTGTCCTCGATCGACGGGCAGTAACGCGGGCCGACGCCGCTGATCTCGCCGGCGAAGAGGGGCGAACGGTCGAGGCCGCCGCGGACGATCTCGTGGGTGCGGGCGTTGGTGCGGGTGACGGCGCAGAAGAGCTGCGGCGCCGGCCGATGGGGCGTCATCGGGGACATCGTCCATGGCTCGGCATCGCTCTCCTGCCGCTCCAGCGCCGCCCAGTCGATGCTGCGCCCGTCGAGCCGCGGCGGCGTCCCGGTCTTCAGCCGCGCCAGCGGCAGGCCCAGCGCCCGCAGCTGCCCCGCCAGCGCCGTCGCGGCCCGCTCGCCGACCCGGCCGCCCAGGCGGCTCTCCATGCCGAAGTGGAGCTTGCCGCCGAGGAAGGTGCCGGTCGCCAGCACCACGGCCTTGGCGCGCAGGATTCGGCCGTCGGCGAGGGCGACGCCTTCGACACGGCGGCCGCCGAGACGCAGCGCGGCGGCTTCGCCCTCGACGATGGTGAGCCCGTCCTGCGCTCCGATCAGGCGCTGGACGGCGTCGCGGTAAAGGCGGCGGTCGGCCTGGATTCGGGGGCCGCGCACCGCGGCGCCCTTGCTGGCGTTGAGCATGCGGTAGTGGATGCCCGCGGCGTCGGCGGCGCGGGCCATGAGCCCGTCGAAGGCGTCGATCTCGCGGACGAGATGGCCCTTGCCAAGGCCGCCGATCGCCGGGTTGCACGACATGACGCCGATCTGCTCGCGGCTGAAGCTGACCAACGCCACCGACGCGCCCATCCGCGCCGCCGCGGCGGCGGCTTCGCAGCCGGCATGCCCGCCGCCCACCACAAGGATGTCGAAGCTCAGATCCACGCCGCGCCTCTACCGTTCCACGTGGAACAAGTCACTTGCCGATGCAGAAGCGGCCGAACAGCGCATCGAGCATGTCTTCGACTCCCGCGCGGCCCGTCACCGTGTCGAGCGCGGCCCCCGCGGCGCGCAGGGCCTCGGCGGCGAGGATCGGATCGTCCCAGCGGCCTTTGCTCAGGGCTTGGCACGCTGCTGCGACCGAGGCGAGCTGGCGGCGGTTGAATGCTGATTCACCTTCCAGCGGCAGCAACGAGCGCGCCCGAGCGACGACGGCGGCCGCCAGCGCCTCCATGCCTTCGCCCGTCTCCGCCGAGACATGCAGCTCCGCCTCTGAGTCACGCGGCGCGACGTCGATCTTCGACTGGACGATCAGCGCTCGTTCGCGCGCGGGGCAATCGGCGGGCGGGCCGAGCCACAAGACCAGGTCGGCGCCGGCGAGCGAGTCGCGGGCGCGGCCGACGCCGATCGCCTCGACCTCGTCGGCCGCCTCGCGCAGGCCGGCGGTGTCGACGAGCAGGAAGGGCGTGCCGCCGATCGCCGTCGGCGCCTCGATGACGTCGCGGGTGGTGCCGGCCATGGCCGACGTGATCGCCGCCTCCCGACCGGCCAAGTAGTTGAGAAGGCTAGATTTGCCGGAATTGGGTGGTCCGGCGATGACTACCCGCACGCCCTCCTTGAGCCGCTCGGCCGGCGGGCGGGCGAGCGCCGCCTGCATCTCCGCGGTCAGCGCCGCCACCGCTTCGGGCCAGCCGGGCGGAAGCGCCTCGCCGACTTCGCCTTCATCGGAAAAATCGATCATCGCCTCGAGCCCGGCGGCGAGAGCGAGCAGCCGCGCCTGCCACGCCCCGACTCGCCGGCCGATCGCGCCGCCCGCCATGGCCAAGGCCGCGCGGCGCTGCGATTCGGTCTCGGCCTCGAGCAGATCCGCGAGGCCCTCGGCCTCGGCGAGATCGATGCGGCCGTTCTCGAAGGCGCGGCGGGTGAATTCCCCCGGCCGCGCTTCCCGGAGCCCCTCAAGAGCCGAGAGGGCGCCCAGCACCGCCGCCACCACCGCCCGCCCGCCGTGCAGGTGCAGCTCGGCGACATCCTCTCCGGTCGCGCTCGCGGGGCCGGGGAAGAGCAGCGCCAGCGCGGTATCCAGCCGCTCCCCGTCCGCGCCGCGCACGGCGGCGAGCGTCGCCACGCGCGGCTCCGGCCGCTTGCCGGTCAGCGCCTCCAGCGCCGCGGCGGCCCGGGGGCCGCTGATCCGCACCAAAGCGATCGCCGCCGGCGGGCTGCCCGACGAGAGGGCGTAGATCGTCTCAGCCGTCACGCCGGCCGCTCATCCCCTCCAGCATCGATTTCCACATCTGCATGCCGGCTTCGCCCGTCGGCCCCCAGGCGCGCGCCATCTCGGCGACGCTCTCCGCGGTCACGCCTTCGCTCGCCGCCTTGGTCATCTTCTCGACATAGGCCAAATGGACGGGGGTGAGATCGGGGAGGCCGAGGAAACGCCGCGCCTCCTCCGGCGTGCAGTCGACATCGACTTTGATCTTCATGGGCGGCCTCCTGTTGCGCCTCGCCTCTATGTGTATAGAGGCGCCGCCAGACAAGGAGGAGCCGATGGTGAGGCCGATGGTGAGGATCGACACGCTCGCGGGCGACGGCGGCTTCGACGCCTATGTCGCGGAGCCCTCCGGCCCGCCCCGCGCCGCCATAATCGTCGTTCAGGAGATATTCGGGGTCAATGAGGGGATACGCCGCAAGTGCGACCATATGGCCGCTTTGGGCTATCTGGCGCTCGCCCCGGACCTGTTCTGGCGGCTGCGGCCCGGCGTCGAGCTCGACCCCGACGTCGAGAGCGAGTTCAAGGAGGCGCTCGCGCTGATGGGCCGGTTCGATCAGGACCAGGGCGTCAAGGACATAGAGGCGGCGATCCGCGCCGCCCGCGCGCGGCTTCCTGAGGCCGGCAAGGTCGGAGTCGTCGGCTACTGCCTCGGCGGCCGGCTCGCTTTCATGACCGCCGCCCGCACCGACGCGGACGCCAGCGTCGGCTATTATGCGGTCGGCATACCGGGCCTGCTCGGCGAGAAGAACGCCATCGCCAGGCCGCTGATGCTCCACATCGCCGGCGCCGACCATTTCGTGACGCCCGACCAGCAGGCGGCGATGCACGAGGGGCTGGACGGCCATCCCCGCGTCACTCTCCACGATTATCCCGGCGAGGACCACGGCTTCGCCGCCGAGATGGGCAAGCGCCGCAGCGAGGCCGCCGCCCGCCTCGCCGACAGCCGCACCGAGGAATTCTTCGCCCGCTGGCTGGCCTGACCGGCCTTTTTCGCGCCGGGCGCCGGCACGGCACCGGCCCCGGCCCCGCACGGCAGCGCCCGCGCCGCGACCCGGCAGCCGTCCGGCACACGCCCGGCCTGCATCCGGTGCGCACTCGCCATGGCGCCGCGCCGCGCCGGGGGCGGGCATGCACTCTTGGCCGCGACACCCGTTCGTGCTATGTTCAAGCCAACCGGCTCTTTCTCATCGTCGATACCCCGCTTTGCGAATCGCCCCGTCACGCTCGTTCGGGCAGAGCGGCTTTGATCGGAAAAACCGATCAATCAGGCATTATTGATCGATTCGATTTTTTTAAATGCGGAACTTCGGAACTTCCGATGTCGGGCCTGTGCCCCGCGCTTTGGGTTGGCGCGCGGCCGGCGAGGCCCTAACGAGGCGCCGTGACCGACCCTTATTCCTTCGTCCTGCGCGCCACCGGCGGCCCCGAAGCGCTCGAGGCCCAGCATATCGACGTGCCGCGCCCCGGCCCCGGCGAGGCGCTGGTGCGGCACGAAGCGGTCGGCCTCAACTTCATCGACACCTATCACCGCTCGGGCCTCTATCCTTTGCCCTTGCCCTCGGGCCTCGGCACCGAGGCGGCGGGCGTGGTCGAGGCGCTGGGCGAAGGCGTCGCGGACTTCCGGGTCGGCGACCGGGTCGGCTATTTCACCGGGCCGCTCGGCGCCTATGCGACCCACCGCGCCATCGCAGCCGAGCGGCTGGTCAAATTGCCCGAGGCGGTCGGCTTCGAGGCGGCGGCGGCGGCGATGCTAAAAGGCTGCACGGCTGAATATCTCATCGAGCGCTGCGCCCGGGTGCAGGCGGGGGAGACGGTGCTGGTCCACGCCGCGGCGGGCGGCGTCGGCTCGATCCTCGTGCCGTGGCTCAAGCATGTCGGCGCGACGGTGATCGCCCACGCCGGCGACAGCCGCAAGGCCGCCATGGCCCGGGCGCTCGGCGCCGACCATGCTCTGTGCTGCCCGCTGGACGCGCTCGCCGCCGAGGTCCGGGCGCTGACCGAAGGCAAGGGCGTGCCGATCGTCCTCGACGGCGTCGGCGCGGCGAGCTGGGCGGCGTCTTTGGGCTCGGTGGCGCGGCGCGGCCTGGTCGTCAGCTACGGCAACGCCTCGGGCCCGGTTCCCCCCTTCACCGCGACCGACCTGCTCAGCGCCGGCTCGATCTTCGTCACCCGCCCCACCCTCGCCCATTATGCCGCGACGCCGGAAGAGATGCGCGCCTCGGCGGCGAGATTGTTCGAGCTGATGGCGGCGGGCGTCGTCGAGGTGAAGATCGGCCAGACCTTCCCTTTGCTAGAAGCCGCGGAGGCGCACCGGGCGATCGAGGGGCGGCGGACGACGGGGTCGACGGTGCTGGTGCCTTAGGGCTGGCGACACCGAACGGCTGACCGTAACCGTCAGGCGTCGTCGCTGATCGGGAACAGGAAGTAGCCGCGTTCCGAAACGCCGTTCGCGATCTGGAGCGAAGTGGCGCCGACCCGGCGGTCGGCGGGAGAAACCACGACCTCTTTCGCGTAGATCCAGGCGGATCCGTGCTGCGGCAGATTCCCGCCGGTGGCATCGGGGGTGAGCGCCCCCCGCCAGCTGTCCGCCTTCACGAATTTGTGGAGGAGGAGGCTGGGGGGAAGTGCTGGCGTTTCGGCGGCCACAACTGAGTCCTCTCCGCCGACAATGGTCATCCTCTCGCTCACGGCAAATCCCCTCAGAAGCTCATCCCGCCCATTCCGCCGCCGGATGTGGCGGAGCCGTCGGGCTCATCCTCCTGCAGCTCGGCAACGGCCGCCTCCGTGGTGATGAGGAGGCCGGCGACCGAGGCCGCATCCTGCAGCGCGGAGCGAACGACCTTCGTCGGGTCGATGACGCCCGCCGCGACGAGATCTTCGTAAACGTCCGTTTGGGCGTTGAAGCCGAAGGTCTGGCTCTGCTGGTCCATCAGCCTGCCGGCGACGACGGCGCCGTCGAAGCCCGCATTCTCGGCAATCTGGCGAAGGGGCGACTGGAGCGCGCGGCGGACGATGTCGATGCCGCGAGTCTGCTCGTCGTTAGCGCCGGTCAGGCCCTTCAGAGCCTTGGAGGCGTAGAGGAGCGCGGTGCCGCCGCCGGGGACGATCCCCTCCTCGACCGCGGCGCGGGTCGCGCTGAGCGCGTCGTCGACGCGGTCCTTGCGCTCCTTGACCTCGAGCTCCGAGGAGCCGCCGACCTTGATGATGGCGACGCCGCCGGCGAGCTTGGCAAGCCGCTCCTGGAGCTTCTCCATGTCATATTCGCTGTCGGAACGCTCGATCTCGCCGCGGATCGCCTCGACCCGCGCCTTGATCGCTTCGGAAGTGCCGGCACCGACGTCGACCAGTTCGCCCTCGGCGCGGGCGTTGACGCTGTCCTGCGCAAGGCTGATCGGCTGGTCGGCCCAGGACGCGACGCGCTCGCCGTCGATCCAGCGCCCGGCTTGCTGCCTTTCCT
>JBJMTY010000096.1:0-9216 GCA_045811445.1 Allosphingosinicella sp.
AGGTCGATCGGCACGCTGGCGATCATCACCCCCGACATGCCGCCGATCACGAAGGTGACGATGAAGGCGACGACGTAGAGCAATGGCACCTGGAAGCGCGGCCGGCCGTCCCAGATCGTCGCGATCCAGCAGAACATCTGGATGCCCGACGGGATGGCGATCGACATGGTCGCGGCGGTGTAGAAGGCGTAGCCCATGCGCGGCAGCCCGGTCGCGAACATGTGGTGGACCCAGACCCCGAAGGCGAGGATGCCGATGGTGATGACGGAAAGGACCATCGCCGGATAGGCGAAGACCGGGCGGCGGCAGAAGGTCTCGATGATCTGGCTGACGAAGGCCGCGCCGGGGAGGAAGATGATGTAGACCTCCGGATGGCCGAAGAACCAGAACATGTGCTGCCAGAGCAAGGCGTCGCCATGCTCGAACGGGTTGAAGAAATGGGTGCCGACCAGCCGGTCGGAGATGAGGAAGCTCGAGGCGAGCGCCACCGCGGGCATCGAGAAGATCACCATCAGCGCGACGACCAGCATCGTCCAGACGAACAGGGGCATCCGCGCCAGCGTCATCCCCGGCGCGCGCTGCTTGAGGATGGTGGCGACGATCTCCACCGCGACGGCGAGCGCGGCGACCTCGGTGAAGGTGATCATCTGCGCCCAGATGTCGACGCGCTTGCCCGGCGAGAATTGCGGGCCCGAGAGCGGCGTGTAGGAGAACCAGCCGGCGTCCGGCCCGATGTTGAGCAGGAAGGCGAGCCAGATCATCACGCCGCCGGCCAGGTACATCCAGTAGGAGAAGGCGTTGAGGCGGGGGAAGGAGATGTTGCGCGTGCCGATCATCAGCGGCACCAAATAGATCGCCATCGCCTCCATCACCGGCACGGCGAACAGGAACATCATCGTCGTGCCGTGCATGGTGAAGAGCTGGTTGTAGCGGTCCGGCGACATCAGGGCGTTCTCGGGCTTGGCGAGCTGCATCCGCATCGCCAGCGCCGCGAGCCCGGCCAGCGCCAGGAAGACGAAGGCGGTGACCATGTAGCGCCGCGCGATCCTCTTGTGGTCGGTGGTGCAGATCCAGCCCCACAGGCCCGGCGCGTCGCCCCACGTCCGCTCGAGCCGCGCGTGGAGGGCGATGCCCTGGAGGCTCTCGCCGTCGCGCGGCAGGTCCCGGCCCGAGAGCACCGTCATTTCAGCGTCTCCAGGTAAGCGACGACATGGTGCAGATCGTCGGCGTCGAGGCCGATATAGGGCATGTTGTTGCCCGGCTTGACGCCCTGCGGGTCGGCCACCCAGGCGTGGAGCGGGCCGGTCCCGTTCGGCAGCGTCCCGGCGCCGATCGTCTTGCGGCTGGCGACATGGGTGAGGTCGGGCGCCACCGTCGCCGAGGCGGGGGTGCCGGCGACGGCGTGACACGAGCTGCACGGGTGGCTCATGAAATAATCGTAGCCGGCCTTCGCTTCGGGCGTGGCGGGCGGCGGCGCGGTCTTGAGCTGCGCGGCCATCCAGGCGCGGAAGTCGGCCGCGCCGTCGACGCTGACGTCGAGCGCCATGTGGGCGTGCTGCAAGCCGCAGAATTCGGCGCACTGGCCGCGATAGACACCGGGCTTGGTCGGCACCAGCACGATGTCGGTGAGGCGCCCGGGGATGAGGTCCTGCTTGCCGGCGAGGTTGGGGACCCAGAAGCTGTGGATGACGTCGTTGGACTTCAGGGTGATCATGGTCGGCACGCCGGCCGGGATGTGGAGCTCGTTGGCGGTGCGGAAATTCTGGGACGTGTCGGGGAAATGATAGGTGACGTCCCACCACCATTGGTTGCCGGTGACGACCACGCTCAGCACCGGGTGGCCGGCGCGATTGGGGTGGGCGAGGCCGCGGTCGGTGAAATAGCTGGCGAGGGCGAGCCCCATCAAAGTCGCCACGACGATTCCGGTCCATACGAACAAGGCCGTCTTCAGCATCGGCGATCGGGTGGGCACGGTCAGCGGGTCGTCGAGCCCGTCCTGCCGCGAGCCGCGCCGCCGCCAATAGGCCGCCACCAGGAAGGCCATGGTGACGAGGAAGAAGAAGCCGGTGACGAAGCCGAACAGGGTCAGCAGCCGGAAGGTGAGGAGGGCGTCGCGCCCCTCCGGCCGGCCGACCGATTGCAAGGCGGCGCACCCGCCGAGCAGGAGCGGCAGGGCCAGGAAGGCCGCGCCCCGGCGCATCAATTGTCCTCCGCCGGCGGCTGCGACTTGGTGTCGTCGCGCACCGCGCGGCGCTCGTCGAGGGTCTGCGGCTCGGTCGTGCTCATCTCGTCGGCGCGCGACGGCAGCACGTCCTGGCGCGGCTGCATCGACAGCGAGCGGACGTAGGCGGCGAGCTGCCAGGCCTGCTGCTCGGTGATCTTGCCCTGCCAGGCGGGCATGCCGTTCGGCCGGCCGTGGAGGATGGTGGCGACGATATCCTCCATGCGCCCGCCATAGCGCCACTGGTCGTCCATCAGCGGCGGGCCCATGCCGCCGCCGCCGTGGAAATGGCAGCCGACGCAGTTCATCTGCATGTAGAGCCGCTGCCCCTGCGCCATGGCGAAGGCGTTGTTCTCATATTCTTTGGCGCGCGGATCGCCCGAGGCGAGATAGGATTTGGTCTCCGCCTTCGGCTGCCCGTTGAGGTCCCGCTGCTCCCGGTCGCAGCCCGCGAGGGCGAGCGCGGCGCAGAGGAGGCCGAGGCTAGTCCTCCCTGCGCGCGAAGCGCGTGGGGAGGGGGGTGGAGGCGGGTCGGCATGCCGGGGGCATGCCGAGAGCCGGAACCGGCTGCGCAGCAGCCGTCGGGCGTAGCATGGTGGAGGGGCCTTCCGGGACTTGGGCATAGCCCCTCCACCGGACTTCGTCCGGTCCCCCTCCCCATGCGCTGCGCGCACAGGGAGGACTAAGCTATTGCGGAAGGGCGAAGACATAGAGCCTCCCTCCCGGCTTGGTCCTGGCGGGCAAATCCTTCACGGCGTTGGCGAAGCCGAGCGCGGCGGTCGGGTCGCGCACGTCGAGCTGGGCCGAGACGACCGCGCCCGCCCAGCCGCCGACCCCCGACACCACGGCGACATATTGATGGCCGTCGGGGCCGCGATAGCTGACCGGCTGGCTGATGATCCCGCTGTCGAGCTTCGTCTGCCAGAGCAAGGCGCCGCTCAGCGCGTCGAGCGCCCGAAACCAGCCGTCCATCGTGCCGTAGAAGACCACGTCGCCGCCCGTCGCCAGCGCGCCCGACCAGAGCGGCAGATCCTCCTTGCGCTCCCACGCCGGCTTGCGCTTGACCGGGTCCCAGGCGGTGAAGATGCCGCGATGGCCGCCGGGGCCGGCATACATCTTGACGTCCGCGCCGACATAGGGCGTGCCGGCGATGTAGTTCGCCTCCATCACGCCCTCGTCCATGCACAGATTCTCGTGCGGCACGTACATAAGCCCGGTGCGCGGGCTGAAGGCGGACGGGTTCCAGTCCTTGGCGCCCGAGGCGGTCGGGCAGATGTTGCGGGTGACCCGCCCTTCCTTCGGCTCCTTGTCCTGGACCGGGATGATCCGCCCGGTCTTGAGGTCGACGCCGCTCGAGCTGTTGATGAAGCCGTAGGCGTCGGCGGAATAGACCTGCCCGGTCCGCCGGTCGATCACGTACATGTAGCCGTTGCGCCCGGGGCGGACGAGCACGGGGGTCATCCGGCCGTGGATCGGCAGGTCGAGCAGCAATTGCTCGTTGATGTCGTCATGGTCGAAAAGATCGTGCTGGGTGGTCTGGTAGAACCAGCGGGCCTGGCCGGTGGCGACGTCGCGGGCGAAGACGCCGGTCGTCCACTTGTTGTCGCCCGGCCGCTGGTTGGGGTTCCACGGGCCGGGATTGCCGGTGCCGTAATAGATCATCTTGAGGGCCGGATCGTAGCTGATCCAGCCCCACACGGTGCCGCCGCCGATCTTCCACTGGTCGGGGGGCCAGGAGTGGACGCCGAGGTCGGTGCCCTGGTCCATCGCGTACCAGGGCTTGAAGCCCGGGCCGATCAGCACGTCCTTGTCGGGCCCGGTGCTGTAGGCCTTCCACGCGAGCTTGCCGCTCGCTTCGTCGAGCGCCGCGATCCAGCCGCGCACGCCCATCTCGCCGCCCGAATTGCCGACCAGCACCTTGCCGCCCGCGACCAGCGGCGACATGGTGATCGTCTCGCCCTTCGAGATGTCGCCGAGCCTGGTTCGCCACACCTGGTGGCCGTTTTGCGCGTCGATCGCGAACACCTCGCCGTCGAGCGTCGTGAAGAACAGCCTGCCGTCGGCGTACATCGCGCCGCGATTGACCACGTCGCAGCAGGCGATGCCCTGCGCCGATGCCCTGGGATGAGGCCGGAACACCCAGATCGCTCTGCCGCCCTGCGCGAGGTCGAGCGCCCAGACCTGGTTGGGGTAGGGCGTGGTCAGATACATCATGTGGCCGACGACGATCGGGGCGGCTTCGTGGCCCTTGCGGTTCTGGGTGTCGAAGGTGAAGGCGGTCTTCAGCCGCGCGACGTTCTGCCGGTTGATCTCGGCGAGGCCGGAATAGCGGGTGCTCGCATAGTCGCGCGAGGGCATCGTCCATTGCCCGTCCTCGGGCGGCGAGGCGGCGGGGGCGGGACGGGCGCCGTTGGGCTGCGCGGCGAGCGAAGCGGACAGGAAAGCGAGGAGCAAGGCGGCCGCCTGCGCGGCCCCAACGCGTGCCCAGCGCGCCTTGCCCATCCTGCGACGTCTCCCCTTTCTTTTTTCCGCCCGATGAACGTTACGCCCACAGCACGGTTCCCGGAAAACTGCGCCGGATTCATGAAAAGAGGTTGATCTAAATCAATCGCTTGGCGGCTGTTCCGGGGCGGGACAGGGGCGTCTCTGAGGTCTGATCGGGGCTTGAACATCAGGGTAAAGGCGGCGTTAACCGGAGCGATGAACCGCTTCGCTCCGCTCATCGACCGCGCCCCCGCCCGCTCGCTTGGCGCTGCCCGCCCGTGGGCGGTCGATTCGCTCGAGGAGATGGCCGAAGGGCTAAGCGGAGACATCCGCCTGTTCGCGATGGCGTTCGCCGGCGGCCTGGTCTTCTTCGGGACCCTGTTCGCCTAGGCTGTATCGACATTCATCAGTCCTCCCTGTCGCCGCAGGCGATGGGGAGGGGGACCGCACGAAGTGCGGTGGAGGGGCCTGCTGACTCAGCAAAGCCCCTCCACCATCCTTCGGATGGTCCCCCTCCCCATGGAGCTGGCGCTCCACAGGGAGGACGAGGACCAACGGCACCTTTTCCGATCTGAATGTCGGCCTAGGATATGAATCGAGAGCCTGATTCACGCCATCGGCCGAAGCGCGAAGCGCTTCGACCTCAGACGATCAGGCTCTAGACGTCGGGCGGCAGGCCTTCGGTGTCGCAGACGCCGCGGCCGTCGTCGCAGGCGAGGTGGAGGGCCCAGCCGAGCGCGGCGGCGACCAGGCACATGGCGGCGCTCAGCAGCAATTGGTCGACCGTGCCGACCCCGAGGAACGACAGGCCGATGGCGAGCAGCGACCCGGCGACCATCGCGCCCGAATTGACGATGTTGTTGGCCGCCACCGTCCGCGCCGCCTCGCTGGTCTTCACCGTCGTGGTCAGGAAGGCGTAGAGCGGCACGACGAACATGCCCCCCGCCATCGCGATGCCGAGCAGCGACAGCAGCAAGGGGAGGACGAGGTGGTGGGCGAGGAAGCCCTTGAGGTTGTAGACCTGGCCGTCGGCCGCGCCTTCCCAGCTCCGCGCGATGAAGTAGAAGGCCAGCACGCACAGGCCCATCGCGACCACCGACGGCGCGCTGTAGCGGGCCGAAACCTCGCCCTTCAGCAGCCGGTTGATCGCCACCGAGCCGATCGCGACGCCGATCGAGAAGATGGCGAGGAACAGGCTGGCGACCGGCCGGTCGGCGGTCAGCACGTTCTTCACCAGCGGCGGGAACTGGATGAACAGCACCGCGCCGATCGTCCAGAAGAAGCTGATCGCGACGATGGCGAGGAACAGGCGGCGGATGTGCATGGTCGCGCCGACCAGCATTATCGAGGAGCGCAGCACGTTGAGGTCGATGCGGTGGCCGTTCTCGATGGGCGGCGCCGGCGGCACCTTTTGCGCGGTGGCATAGCCCGCCAGCGCCGTGGCGATGACCATCGCGGCGGCCGCCTGGGCCGGGATCAGCCCGGCGAGGATGGTGCCGCCGAGGATCGCGACATAGGTCCCGGCCTCGACCAGGCCGGTGCCGCCGAGCACCTCCTCGCGGTGGAGGTGCTGGGGAAGGATCGCGTATTTGATCGGCCCGAAGAAGGTCGAGTGGACGCCCATCGCGAACAAGGCGAGCAGCATCAGCGGGATCGAGAGGGCATGGATGGCGATGCCCTGCCAGGCGAGCAGAAGGCCCGCCGCGCCGACCGTCATGATGCCGATCTCGCACGCCTTGACGATGCGGATGATGCCGGCCTTGTCGCGGGCGTCGGCGAGCTGCCCGGACAGCGCCGAGAGCAGGAAGAAGGGCAAGGTGAACAAGGCGGTGGTGAGGCCGCTGAACCAGGTCTCCGCCCGCTCGTCGTTATAGACCTGGTAGACGACGAACAGCACCATCGCGTTCTTGAACAGATTGTCGTTGAACGCGCCGAGCAGCTGCGTCGTGAACAGGGGCACGAAGCGCCGCTCGCGCAGCAGGTGCATCGAATCGTGCACGGCGGCGGCTAGAGGTTCGGCGGGGTAAAGGACATGCGGACAGGCGTCATAACCGCTTCTCGGGCCGGGTCAAACGACCTCGCCTCTCCCCATCGCGCTCCGAACGCTTTAGAGCGGGGCGCGTGCTGACCCTGCCGAACATGCTCACTTTGTCGCGGATCGTCGCCGTGCCGCTGCTCGTCTTCCTGCTCTGGAGGCCGGGCTGGTACGATTATGCGGTGACCTTCGGCCTCTATTGCCTCGTTGGCATCACCGATTATTTCGACGGCTACGTCGCCCGGGCGCGGGGCGCGGTGTCGAAGCTCGGCATCTTCCTCGATCCGATCGCCGACAAGATCATGGTCGCCGCGGTGATCGTCATGCTCGTCTCCAGCCGCGCCCATTCGGGCGAGCCCGTCATCCACGGCTTCCACATCGTTCCCGCCATCATCATCCTGATCCGCGAGATCGCCGTGTCGGGCCTCAGGGAATTCCTCGCCGGCCTCCAGGTCTCGGTGCCGGTCAGCAAGCTCGCCAAGTGGAAGACGACCCTGCAGTTCGTCTCCCTGGGCGCGCTCATCCTCGCCGGCGCGGTGCCGCAATGGCCCTGGGTCCATGTCGTCGGGCTCGGCTGCCTGTGGGCGGCCGCCGGCCTCACCGCGATCACCGGCTGGGATTATCTGCGCGCCGGCCTTAAGCATATGGATTGATGACAAAGCTTTAATCCGCCCGCCATGCCCTCGCGAGCCGCTGCGTCCTAGGCGCGGGCCGAAGCGCACGGCCGCGAAGCCGCCCCGCGTCGGTCCCTCATCCCGTCGACCCGGAGCGGCTTTCGGCATCTTCGTGCGCGCCGCCCGGCGCCGCCCCTGTCGCCGGGCGGCATTTTTTGGCAGGAGAGGCATGGCGCAGGCGGTGGATATCGGAGCGTTGCTGATGGGGCGTAAGATCCTCCTGGTGGAGGACGACAGGGAGACGGCGGCCTATCTCGTTCGCGGGCTCGCGGAGGAAGGGCACAATGTCGAGCATGTCGCCGACGGCCGCGACGGGCTGTTCCGCGCCTCCGACGGCAGCTTCGATCTCATCATCCTCGACCGCATGGTGCCGGGGATCGAAGGCATCGGAGTGCTGAAGGGCCTGCGCGCGGCGGGCGTCGACACGCCGGTCCTCGTCCTCTCCGCTTTGGCTTCGGTGAGCGACCGGATCGAGGGGCTGGAGGCGGGCTCGGACGATTATCTCGTCAAGCCGTTCGCCTTCGGCGAGCTGCTCGCCCGCGCCAACGCCTTGCTCCGCCGCGGCGACGGCCGGGCGAGCGGCGCGGCCGACCTGCGCATCGTCGTCGGCGATCTCGAGATCGATCCGCTGTCGCGGACGGTGAAAAGGGGCGCGCGCAAGATCGACCTCAAGCCCCGCGAATACCGCCTGCTCGAATATCTCGCCCGCAACGCCGAGCGCGTGGTGACCCGCACCATGCTGCTCGAGCAGGTCTGGGACTATCATTTCGATCCGGGCACCAACGTCATCGACGTCCATGTCAGCCGCCTCCGGCGCAAGCTCGAGGAAGGCTTCGCCCAGCCCATCCTCCACACGGTGCGCGGCGCCGGCTACCGGCTGGGAGCGGCGGGCTGAGCGTCCGCATCTCGATCACGTTGAGGGTGGCGCTGCTCGCCGCCTTGCTCGCCTTCGCGGCGATGATCGCGGTGATCGGCTTCATCTACTGGCGCACCCATACCGACGACGCGCAGGCGCTGCGGGCGGCGGTGACGCACGAGGCGTCGGCGCTCACCGACGTCTACGGATCGGGCGGCCGGCCGGCGCTGGAGCGGGCGATCGGCGACGCGCTGAGGGTGCGCGACCCGCAATATCTCGCCGCGATCATCGACCGCTCGGGCGCGGGGCAGGCGGGCAACGTCCAGCGCGTCGAGGCGGCGGAGAAGCATCTGCGCGGCGGCCTCCAGGTCGGGGCCGTACAGGTGCGCGGCGGACGCGAGCCGAGCGAGGCCGAGTTCTTCGTCCAGCCGCTCGGGCCCGGCGCCTTCCTGCTCTCCGGGCGCCTCTACGGCGAGCGGCTGTCGCTGGTGAAGACGATCGAGCGCTCGCTGGTCGTCGCGACCATCATCTCGATCCTGCTCGGCTTCGTCTGCGGCCTGGTCATCGCCCGCTATGTCGGGCGGCGGGTCGAGGCGATTTCGGGCGTCGCGCGGCGGATCAGCGTCGGCGGCGACCTCCAGCACCGCGTGCCCCTCTCGGGCAGCGGCGACGCCTTCGATGCCCTGTCGGCGCAGATCAACTCGATGCTCGACCGGATCGGCGCGCTGATGGGCGAGCTGCGCCTGCTCACCGATTGCCTCGCCCACGATCTGCGCTCCCCGGTCGGCCGCCTCAGGGCCAAGGTCGACGCCGCGCTCGGCGCGGGCGTCCGCTACGCGGGCGCGAGGATGACGAGCTTCTCCCTCGCGACGGGCCTCGTGACGTACTCGCAGATCCGCTCGAGCAACATCGTCGACAATGCCTACGGTGCACTGAACGTGACCGC
>JBJMTY010000097.1:0-15621 GCA_045811445.1 Allosphingosinicella sp.
CGCCGCATTCCCGCGCCGTCGCCATCCACCCCTCCACCACCCTGCGGGTGGTCCCCCTCCCCATCTTGAAGATGGGGAGGAACGATCACGCCAATTGCCCGTGGCAATGCTTGTACTTGAGGCCCGAGCCGCACGGGCAAGGCGCGTTGCGGCTCACCCCCGCCAGCTCCGCGACGTTCGCCCCCGCCGGCATGTCGGGCTGCTCGATCGGCATCGGCGGCAGCGGCGGCAGGCGCGAGAGGATATTGCCGCTCGCCGCGTCGATGTCGGCCGTGTCGTCGTCGCCGGTGAACGGGTCGATATGGTGGGTGATGAAATCGGGCAGCGGCTGCGGCTCGGCGAACATCTGGAAGTCCGGCATCGGCTCGGGCGCCTGCATCGAGAAGTTCGCCACCGCCAGCGTCCGGGTCACGTCCTCGCGGATCGCCACCAGCATGCGCTCGAACAGCTGGAACGCCTCGTGCTTATACTCGTCGATCGGCTTCTTCTGGGCGTAGGCGCGCAGGTGGATGACCTGCCTGAGCGCGTCGAGCATCGCGAGATGCTCCTTCCAGTGATTGTCCAGCGACTGGAGCAGGATCGACTTCTCGACCTGGATCCAGCTGTCCGGCGGGATCTGCGCGGCTTTCTCCTCCACCGAGGCGTCGGCCATCTTCTCCATCCGCTCGACCAAGGCTTCCGGGTCGATGCCGTCCTCCTGCATCCATTCCTCGATCGGCACGTCGAGGCCGAACACGGCCGAGGCGCGCTCCTTGAGGTGCTCGATGTCCCATTGCTCGGGATAGGTGTTGGGCGGGCAGGCCTCGCCGACGATGGTGTTGACCGTTTCGGCGCGCATGTCGGAGACGACCTCGCCGACCGCGTCGGCGTCCATGATGTCGGCGCGCTGCTCGTAGATGACCTTGCGCTGGTCGTTCATCACGTCGTCATATTCGACGACCTGCTTGCGGATGTCGTAGTTGCGCGCCTCGACCTTCTTCTGCGCCGTCTCGATCGCCTTCGAGATCCAGGGGCTGATGATCGCCTCGCCGTCCTCCAGATTCTTGTTCATGAGGCGGGCGAACATGGTCTGCGGGCCGAAGATGCGCAGCAGATCGTCGTCGAGGCTCAAGTAGAAGCGCGACAGGCCCGGATCGCCCTGGCGGCCCGAGCGGCCCCTCAGCTGGTTGTCGATGCGGCGGCTCTCGTGCCGCTCGGTGCCGAGCACGAACAGGCCGCCGGCGGCGATCACCCGTTCCTTCTCCTCGTCGACCTCGCGCTTGATCTGGGCGATCGCCGCGTCCCGCTCGGGGCCCTCCTCCGTCTGCGACAACTCGTCGCCGATCCGGAACTCGATATTGCCGCCCAATTGGATGTCGGTGCCGCGGCCGGCCATGTTGGTGGCGATGGTCACCGCGCCCATCCGCCCGGCCTGGGCGACGATATGGGCCTCCTGCTCGTGATAGCGGGCGTTCAGCACTTCGTGGCGGACGCCTTCGCGCTGGAGAAACTCGGCGAGCAGCTCCGATTTCTCGATCGACACGGTGCCGACCAGGACGGGCTGGCCGATATCCTGCTTCTCCTTGATCGACTTGGCGATGGCGGCGAACTTGTCCTCCTGGTTCTTGTAGAATTCGTCGTCTTCGTCGATCCGCTTGACCGCCACGTGGGTCGGGATCGACACCACGTTCATCTTGTAGATGTCCCAGAATTCCGGGGCCTCGGTGGCCGCCGTGCCGGTCATGCCGGAGAGCTTGGGATACATGCGGAAATAATTCTGGAAGGTGATCGAGGCAAGGGTCTGGTTCTCGGGCTCGATCGTCACCCCTTCCTTGGCTTCCACCGCCTGGTGGAGCCCGTCCGACCAGCGCCGCCCGTCCATCATCCGGCCGGTGAACTCGTCGATGATGATGACCTTGCCGCCCTTGACGATATAATCGGTGTCGCGCTTGAACATGACGTTGGCGCGCAGCGCCTGGTTCAGATGGTGGACGACCAGGGTGTTCTCGTAATCGTAGAGGTTGGAGCCGAACAGCAGGCCGGCATTCTCGAGCAGCCGCTCCATCTTCTCGGTGCCGTCCTCGGTGAGCACGACCGAGCGCTGCTTCTCGTCCTTGTCGTAATCCTCCGGGACGAGGCCCTTCACGATCGCGTCGACCGACATGTAGAGGTCGGACTTGTCGTCGGTCGGCCCGGAGATGATCAGCGGCGTGCGCGCCTCGTCGATCAGGATCGAATCCACCTCATCGACGATGGCGAAGTTGAAGGGGCGCTGCACCATCGACTCGCGCTCATACTTCATGTTGTCGCGCAGATAGTCGAAGCCGAACTCGTTGTTGGTGCCGTAGGTGATGTCGCTCGCATAGGCGTCGCGGCGCTGCTGGTCCGACAGATTGGGGACGATGACGCCGACGGTCATGCCGAGGAAGCGGTAGATCTGGCCCATCCAGTCGGCGTCGCGGCGGGCGAGATAGTCGTTGACGGTGACGACATGGACGCCCCGCGCTTCCAGCGCGTTGAGGTAGCAGGCCAGGGTCGCGACCAAAGTCTTGCCCTCGCCTGTGCGCATCTCGGCGATCTCGCCCCTGTGGAGGACGATGCCGCCGATCAGCTGGACGTCGTAATGGCGCTGGCCGAGCGTGCGCTTGGCCGCCTCGCGGACCGTCGCGAAGGCTTCGGGCAGCAGATCATCGACGCTCTCGCCGTCGGCGAGGCGGCTGCGGAAGATCGCGGTCTGGTTGTGAAGCTCCTCGTCGGTCATCGCGGCGATGCTCGGCTCGAAGCCGTTCACCTTGTCGACGATCTTGCGAAGCGAGCGGACGTAGCGGTCGTTGGACGACCCGAAAATGGCTTTGGCAATACCGCCGAACATGTCGAAATCCTGTCGTGTAAGCGGCGCGCGGCCCCATCGGAGCGGCGCGCGAGAAAAAGGCGGGGGCGGGCTCGCGGCGCGGCCCGGCGGCGCGGCTATTCGAGCCGGCGCTCGTCGACCGGCGCACGGGCCGGCCGCAAGGCTGCCGGGCGCGCCACTTCGGGCTCGGCGGCGTAGGCGAGGATAAGCGGCGCCGAGCGAAGCTCGCTCTGCGCTTCCGCCTCCGAGGTTGCCTGGACCTCGACGGCTGCCGCGATCGCCGCGACCCGACTCGGTTCGACCGTGCGGTCGCCGGAAATCAGCCCGGTGAGGCCGGCCAGCATCGCGGAGAGGAAAAGCAGCAATTCCATGCGAAGCCGGACATAGTGGCTGACTCCCCTCGCGTCCATGCCCCGCCATTGGCTAGAATGAGGAGGCGGAAGATCGGAGGCTCGCATGACCGAGACGATGAGCGGCGGCTGCGCCTGCGGGGCGGTGCGCTACCGGCTGGAGAGCGCGCCGTTCGACGCGGGCTGGTGCCATTGCCGGACCTGCCAGCTCAATTCCGGCGCCCCCGGCATGGTGTTCGCCAGCGTCCCCGCCGGCCATCTCGTCTGGACCCGGGGCGAGGACAAGGTGCGGCGCTTCGCCTCGTCGGGCTTCGGCCACCGCAGCTTCTGCGGCAAATGCGGCACGCCTTTCCTGATGCAGGTCGACCACCAGCCCGAGACGGTCGATTTTTCGGTCGCGACCCTCGACGAGCCGGACCGGGTCGCGCCGGGCTTCCACATCTTCTGGGCAAGCCGCATCGCCTGGTTCGATCCGGGCGACACCCTGCCCCGCCACGCCAGGTTCAGGCCCGACACGCGCGGGCTGGAAGGAACCGAGCCGACGGGATGACGCCCCGGTGGCGCCCTAGCGCCCCTGCCCCATCGCCCGCGCCTGCTCGACGGCGGCGATCTGCTGCTCGACCTGGGCCCGCCACTGGGCGTCGGCGGGCGCCGTCGCGAGCAGGGCGCGCCAGACCTGCTCCGCCTCCTCGAGCCGCCCGCTCTGCGCCAGCGACAGGCCGTAGAAGAATTTGGGGCCGGGATGGTCGGGGGCGAGTCGGGCGGCGCGGTCGAAGGCGAGCTGGGCGGCCGGCGTCATCAGCCCGCCCGAATGCATGACCAGCGCGTTGCCGTAGCCGACCCAGAGCGTCGCGTTGTCCGGATGCGCCTTGAGGCCGGCGCGGATGATGTCGGCGGCGCCGCGCGTATCGCCTTCGCGCGCATAGCCTTCGGCCATGGTCAGCCAATGGTCGGCGGTGTCGAACCGGCCCATCATGTCGCGGCGCATCGCGGCGAAGTCGCTCTCGGCCACCGCTTTCTGCTCGACCGCCCTTTTGGGCGCGCCGGGCAGCGAGGGATGGCCCTGCCAGGCATAGCCGGCGACCGCGAGCAGCAAAGCCGCGCCGAGCACCTGCAGCCCGGCCGGATCGAGCCGGGCGAAGCGCCAGATCGCGACGAAGGCCGCGCCGGCGGCGACAAGCAGGACGATCCAGCCCATCAGCCGCGCCTCCGCCGGAAGCGGCCGCGGGCGAGGAACAGGCCGGCGCCGAGCAGCAGCAGGGGCGCCGCCCACAGCGGCCAGGTCAGGGGTTCGATCGGCGGCCGGTAGCTCACCCAATCGCCGTAGCGCTCGACCAGCCAGCGCCGGATCGCTTCGGGCTGCTCGCCCGCCTTGATCCGCTCGCGCACCAGCGCCCGCATGTCGCCCGCCATCTCGGCGTCGCTGTCGGCGATCGACTGGCCCTGGCAGACCAGGCAGCGCAGGCTCTCCATCAGCGCCTTCGCCTGTGCCTCCTGCCGCGGGTCCTCGAGCTGGGTGTAGGCATAGCGCGCCGGCGGGAGCGACGAATCGGCGTAGGCCGGAGCCGCGCAGAGGAGGAGAAAGGCGAGGCCCAGGCTCTTGCCGTTCATCGCGCCGCCTCCCAGGCCGCGACGATGTCGGCCACCTGCTCGGGGCGGATGTCGCCGATATGCTGCTTGCGGATCACGCCCTTGCCGTCGACCACGAAGGTCTCGGGCACGCCGGAGGAGCCCAGGTCGAACTGGACCTGGCTCCTTGGGTCCGAGCCGATCCGCTCGAACGGGTCGCCGACCTGCGCCAGGAAGCGCGCGACGTCCTCGCTCCGGTCGCGGATGGCGATGCCTTCGATGGGGATGCCGCGGGCCTTGAGCTCGGCGAGCTGCGCTGCCTCGGCCCGGCACGGCACGCACCAGCTGGCGAAGACGTTGACGAGGTGCGGCTGCCCCGTCCTCAAATCGGCGAGCGCGAGGCCCGGATGGCCCGCGACGGCGGGCGCGAGCGCGAAATCGGGCATGGGCTTGCCGATCATGTGCGAGTGGATCGTGGCGTCGTTCGGGCGCGACAGGCCCCAGATCGCGACGCCGACCAGAAGCAGAAACAAGGAAAGCGGCCCCCAGAGCATCGTCCGGCTCATGCCCAGGCCTCCTCGGCCCGGACCCGCCCGCGGCGCTGCCGCCGTACCCGGCCGACCAAAGCGAGGAAGCCGCCGATCGCGACCATCCCTCCGCCCGCCCATATCAGGGTCACGAACGGCTTCCACCACAGCCGCAGCTGCCAGCGCCCCTCGGCGTCGGGCTTGCCGATCACGGTGTAGAGCTGGCCGTCGAGCCGGGTCGCGATCGCCGCCTCGCTGGTCTCGGTCGGCGGCGCGCTGAACGCCCGCGCCTCGGGCTTCAGAACCAGCCGCGCCCCGCCGCGCGTCGCCACCAAAGTCCCTTCCACCGCCGTCCAGTTCGGCCCCGCCACCGGCTCGACGCCCATGAAGCGCAGGCTCCAGGGGCCGACCCGCACCGTCTCGCCCGGGCGCGCCGCGACCAACGTCTCCTTGGTGAACGCCGCGTTCGAGGCCATGCCGGCGAGCGCGACGGCGATGCCGAGATGCGACACCACCATGCCGTAGGTGAAGAGCGGCGTGCGCCTGAGGTTGCGCTTCCACAGCGGCGCGAGGCTCGCCGCGCCGACGCCGAGCGCGAGCATCAGGCCGGCGAACGGGAACAGGCCGATCCCCGGCGTCAACAGCACCAGCGCCAGGAGCGCGAGCGCCGTCACCAGGATCGGCAGCGCGATCCGCCCCGCCACCTCGCGCAGCCGGTCGCGCCGCCAGCGCATCAACGGTCCCGCCGCCATCGCGACGACGAGCAACAGAGCGATCGGCCCCGTCACCAGGTTGAAATAGGGCGCGCCGACCGAGACCTTGACCCCCGTCGCCTCGGTGACCAGCGGATAGAGCGTGCCGATCAGCACCAGGCCAAGGATGGTGGTCAGGAGCAGATTGTTGAGCACCAGCGAGCCTTCGCGGCTGACCAGCTCGAATCTTTGGCCTTCCTTCACCGAGCCGACGCGCAGGGCGAACAGCGCCAGCGCGCCGCCGATGTAGAGGGCGAGCAGAGCGAGGATGAAGGCGCCGCGCCTCGGATCGATGGCGAAGGCGTGGACGCTGGTGAGGATGCCCGAGCGGACCAGGAAGGTCCCCACCATCGACATCGAGAAAGCGACGACGGCGAGCATCACCGTCCAGGCCCGCAGCGAATCGCGCGTCGCCAGCACCGTCGCCGAGTGGAGCAGGGCCGTGGCGGCGAGCCAGGGCATGAGCGAGGCGTTCTCGACCGGGTCCCAGAACCACCAGCCGCCCCAGCCCAGCTCGTAATAGGCCCAATAGGAGCCGGCGGTGATGCCGAGGGTGAGGAAGATCCAGGCGGCGAGCACCCACGGCCGCATCGCCCGCGCGAAGCCGGGGCCGACTTGCCCGGTGACCAAAGCCCCGACCGCGAAGGAGAAAGCGATCGAAATGCCGACATAGCCGAAATAAAGGGTCGGCGGATGGAAGGCGAGGCCCGGGTCCTGGAGCAATGGGTTGAGCCCGTTGCCCTCGAGCGGCGCGGGGTCGAGGCGGCGGAACGGGTTCGAGGCGAACAGCAGGAAGGCGTAGAAGCCGAGCCCGATCGCCGCCTGCGCGGCGAGGGTGGCGATCAGGGTGCGCTCCTCGAGCCCCCGCTCGAACAAGGCGACGGCCGCCCCGGCCAGCGCCAGCACCGCCACCCAGAGCAGCATCGAGCCCTCGTGATTGCCCCACGCCCCCGCGAACTTGTAGAGCCAGGGTTTGAGCGAATGGCTGTTCGCCGCGACCAGCTCGACCGATAAATCGGTGCGCAGGAAGAGCTGGATCAGGGCGAGGAAGGCGAGGCCGACGACGAGGGCCTGCACCACCGCCACGGCCCTTATGCTCCTCCCCGGAACGGGGAGGGGGACCGCACGAAGTGCGGTGGAGGGGTCGGAGGCGCCTGTCGACCCCTCCACCATGCTTCGCCTGGTCCCCCTCCCCGTTCCGGGGAGGAGAGCGAGCAGGCCGAATCCAAGCTGCAGCAGGCTCATCGCCGCGGCGAGCCACAGCAAGGCGAGGCCCCCCTCGGCGATCATCTCAGGCTCTCGCTCTTATGCTCGGCGGTCCCGTCGTGGCGGGCGGGCTCGGGCGGCTTGTAGGTCTCGTCATGCTTGGCGAGTATCTCGTCGGCCACGAACAGCCCGTTCCCCACCAGCCGCCCTTCCGCGATCACGCCGCTGCCTTCGCGGAACAGGTCCGGAACGATGCCGCGGTAGCGCACCCGCACCCTGGCGGCGCTGTCGTCGCCGACAATGAAGTCAATCGTCACGCCGTCCGCCGCGCGGCGCAGCGAGCCCTTCTCGACCATGCCGCCGAGCCGGAACGCCTCGCCCGGCGGCGGCGCGGCGGCGGCGAGGTCGCCGGGCGAGCGGAAGAAGGCGGCGCGGTCGCGCAGGCCCCAGATGGCGAGCAGCACGGCGAGCGCCGCCGCCGCGAGCGCGAACAGCATCAAGGTCAGCCGCTGGTTCTTCGCCTTCAACGCTCGGCCCTCCGCGCGTCCGCCTCGGCCTCGGCGCGGCGCATGGCGGCATAGCTCGCCACCGTGAGGCCGGCGGTGCCGAGGAAGGCCAATCCATAAGCGGCGAGGACGAACGGCCAGGGATTCACGCCGCCATCCGCCTCAGCCGCGCCTCGATCTTCTGCCGGGCGAGCGCGGCGCGCATCCGCATCAGCACGATCGCGCCGAACAGCAAGGTGAAACCGAGCGCCGAGCCGAGCAGGGGCCACAGCATCGAAGCGTCGATCGAGCTCCCCGAAAGGCCGATCGACTGCCCCTGGTGCAGCGAGTTCCACCAGATCACCGAGAAATGGATGACCGGCAGATTGATCGCCCCGACCAGCCCAAAAATGGCGGCGAGGCGCCCTTCCCCGCCTCTGTCGCGCTCCGCGTCGGCCAGGGCGATGTAGCCGGCGTAGAGGAAGAGCAGGACGAGCATCGAGGTCATCCGCCCGTCCCATTGCCACCACGTCCCCCAGGTCGGCCGGCCCCACAGCGAGCCGGTGGCGAGGCACAAAGCGGTGAAGACGGCGCCGGGCAAGGCGACCGCGCGCGCGGCGACGGCGGCGAGCGGATGGCGCCAGACGAGCTGCATCGCGCTCGCCGCGGCGAGGCCCGCCCAGCCTCCCATGCCGAGCCAGGCGGCGGGGACGTGGACGTAGATGATCCGCACGCTCTCGCCCTGGAGATAGTCGCGCGGCGCCAGGAGCAGCCCGTCGCCGAGCGCGACGAGGATGAGCAAAGCGCCGCCCCAGCCCAGCCAGCGGGTCAGCGGGCGGGCGAAGCGGAGGAAGCGGGCGGGATTCGCGAAAGCGTGCATGGCGGGAGCCCCCGTCTAGCCTTTTGGCGTGAGGCGCGCCATGGCGGAAGCGCTCCATGGCCTCCGCAAGACCCCGCCCCAACCGCCTGCTCGGCATCGCCCTGCGCGTCGGGGCGGCGAGCTGCTTTGGCTGCATGGGCGGCGCGATCAAGCTCGGCTACCAGGCCGGCGCCACAACCATCGAGCTCGCCTTCTATCGCTTCGCCTTCGGCCTCATTCCCTTGCTCCTGTGGATCTGGCGGAGCGGCAATCGCGGCGCCTGGCGGACCCGGCGCCCGCTCGCCCACGTCTCGCGCGCCGCTCTGGGCCTGACGACGATGATGCTGACCTTCAGCGCGCTGGCCTACCTTCCCCTCGCCGAGGCGACCACCATCGCCTTCGCCGCGCCCTTGTTCGCCGTCATCCTCTCCGCGGCCGTGCTCAAGGAGCCGGTCGGCCGCCACCGCTGGAGCGCGGTCGGCATCGGCTTCGCCGGCGTCATCCTGGTCATGCAGCCGCACGGCGAGAGCTTCCCCGCCATCGGCCTCGCTCTGGCCGTCGTCGCCGCGCTCGGGGTCGGCGCGGTCACCATCACCTTGCGCCAGATCGGCCGCACCGAAGGCACCCAGACCATCGTCTTGTGGTTCAGCTTGCTGTCGCTGGCGGCGCTCGGCGCGCTGATGCCGTTCCAGGCCCACGGCCATGACGGGCGGACCTGGGCGATCCTCGTCGCGCTCGGCCTGTTCGGCGGGCTCGGCCAGTTGCTGATGACCGCCTCGCTCCGCTTCGCCCCTGTCGCGGCGGTGGTGCCGTTCGATTATGTCCAGCTGCTCTGGGCGGTGCTGCTCGGCTATGTCTTCTTCGCCGACCGCCCCGCCGCGACCACCGCCGCCGGCGCCGCGATCATCGTCGCGAGCGGCCTCTACACCCTCTATCGCGAGCACCGGCTCGGGCGGGACAAGGCGAAGCTCGACCCGCCGCTTTGACGTCAGCCGCGGCCGATCAACTCGTAGGCCATGGCGTCGGCCACCGCCGCCGGGTTGCGCCCGGTCGCGTCGCTCTCGGCCCAGATCGCGTCGAGCCGGCTTGGTATCTGCTCGATCCGCGCCTTGACCGCCGCCTGGTCCCCGTCGCCGACATATTCGGTCGAGACGTTGATGATGCCGCCGGCGTTGATGACGTAATCGGGTGCGTAGAGGATGCCGCGCTGGTGGATGCGGTCGCCGTCGCGCGGCTCGGCGAGCTGGTTGTTGGCACCGCCCGCCACCACCGGCACGTTGAGCGCGGCGATGCTCGCCTCGGTGAGGATCGCGCCGAGCGCGTTGGGGCTGAATATGTCGGCTTCCAGCGTCATGATCGCGTCGGCGGCGACGATCGTCCCGCCCACTTCGTCGGCGACTTGCCGCGCCCGGCCCTCGTCGATGTCGGCGATGCTGATCCGCGCGCCGTCCTCCGCGGCCAGGCGGGCGAGGCCGCCGGCGACGCTGCCCGCGCCCTGGATGGCGATATGGAGGCCGGCGAGGCTCTCCTTGCCGAGCTTGCGCCGGGCGGCGGCGCGGACGCCGAGGAAGACGCCGTAGCTGGTGTGCGGCCCGGGATCGCCGCCGACCGCGCCTTCGCCCACCGGGAGCCCGGAGACGTAGCGCGTATGCTTCGACACCGCGACGAGGTCGGCGACCGTGACGCCGACATCTTCGGCGGTGACATAGGCGCCGCCGAGCCGCTCGACGACGCGGCCGTAGGCGGCGAGCATCTCGGGCGTCTTGGTCCGCCCCTCGTCGGCGAGGATCACTGCCTTGCCGCCGCCGAGCGGCAGACCGGCCATGGCGTTCTTGAAGCTCATCCCCCGCGACAGGCGCAGCGCGTCGCGCACCGCGTCGCCGCTCTCGGGATAATGCCAGAACCGCACCCCGCCGGCGCCCGGCCCCAAATGGGTGGAATGGACGCAGATCACGGCGCGAAGGCCGCTGGCGCGGTCCGTGACGAAATGGACGATCTCATGATCGTCGAAATCGGGATAGTCCCAGGGGGATTGCATGCGAGGGTCCTGAAAGCTTGGCAGGCGCGGTGGGGCGGCCAACGGGACTTGAACCCGCGACCCCCGGTACCACAAACCGGTGCTCTAACCAGCTGAGCTATGGCCGCCACGACGCGCACTGGGGTGCGCGGTGCCCATAGGGGCGGGCCCGCCCCAGCGTCAAGGCGCGCCGGCTATCGCTCGATCAGGCCCAGCCGCTCGCGCCGCATCCAGCGCCCCAGCATCAGTACGGAGACGATGGCGAGCCCGGTCGCCAGGCCCGCCCAGATGCCCACGCCCTGCCACTTGAGGCCGAAAGCGAGGCCGACGGCGGTGCCGAGCCCAACCACCCAATAGCCGAAGGCGGCGAAGGCCATCGGCACCTTGGTGTCGTGGAGGCCGCGCAGCATCCCCGCCCCCACCGACTGGGCGCCGTCGAACACCTGGAACAGGGCCGCGACGAACAGGAAAGAGACGGCGAGCTCGATCACCGGCCGGTTGGCCGGCACGGTGGGGTCGAGGAACAGTTCGACGAGCCGGTAGGGGATGGCGAGCATGACCATGGCCATCAGCGCCATGAAGCCGACGCCGAGCGCGAAGGCGGTCCATCCCGCCCGCGCCACGCCCGCCGCGTCGCGCCGCCCGAAGGCGAGCCCGACCCGCACCGTCGCCGCCTGGCTGAGCCCCAGCGGCACCATGAAGGTGAAGGCCGCGAGCTGCAGCGCCACCGCGTGCGCAGCGATCGAGGAGGCGCCGATCAGGCCCATCAGGAACACGGCGGTGTTGAAGATGGTGATCTCGAGCGCCAGCGTCACCGCGATCGGCAGGCCGAGCCGCCACACCGCCCTGAACCGCTCGGCGTCGGCCCGCCAGAAGCGCCCGAACAGGCGGTAGCGGCGGAAGCGCGGGTGGACCGAGACGACGAGCGCCATCGCCAGGAACATGAAGCTGTTGGCGCAGCTGCTGCCGATCCCGGCGCCGCGCAGCCCGAGCTCGGGCAGGCCGAACCGGCCGAAGATCAGGCCGTAATTGAGCAAGGCGTTGAAGCCGACCCCGGCGGCCCCCACCGCCAGCGACCAGGCCGGCCGCTCCAGCGCCGAGACGAACGAGCGCAGGACGAGGTACCACAAGGCCGGCAGCATCCCCCACATCAAGGCCCGCACGAACGTCTCGGCGCCGGCCGCCAGCCCCGAATCCTGGTGAAGCAGGAGCAGGATCGGCCGCGTGTGCCACAGCACCGCCCAGACCGGCACCACGATGGCGGCCGCCGCCCACATCGTCTGGCGGACGGTGCGGCGCACGTCGCGGACGCTGTGCCGCCGCGCGCCCAGCTCCTTCGCGATCATCGGCGCCGCCGCGTAGACCAGGCCGATGCCGAAGATCAGGAAGGCGAAATAGACGTTGATGCCGAGCGTCCCCGCCGCCAGCACCGCCGGCCCCGCCCAGCCGAGCAGCAGCACGTCGGTCGACTGGATCAGCGACTGGGTGAGGTTGGTGAGGATCAGCGGCCAGGCGAGCGACGCGGTCGCGCGAACCTCGTCGCGCCACAGCCGGCCTTGCTGATCCCTCCGCTGAAGCATCGGCAGCCCGTACGGAAGTTGGGGCGCGGCGGCAACGCGGGGACGCCCCTCTCCTCCCCCGGATTTCCGGGGGAGGGGGACCCTGCGCAGCAGGGTGGAGGGGGCGAGCGGAGCGAGCGTTCTTCCCGCGCTTAAAAGTAGGAATCCTCCGCGGCTGCCCCTCCACCGCACTGCGTGCGGTCCCCCTCCCCTGCAAATGCAGGGGAGGAGAAAGCGGCGGAACTCCCGCACTCTCGGTCTAGCGCGCGTCCGCTTCGCCCCCCATCTCCCGCTCATGATCCCCCTCTCCGTCCTCGATCTCGCCCCCGTCGCGGAAGGCAGCGACACTGGCCGGGCGCTGCGCAACACGCTCGACCTCGCGCGCCAGGCCGAGCGGCTGGGCTACCGACGCTTCTGGATGGCCGAGCACCATTCGATGCCCGGCATCGCCAGCGCGGCCACGGCCGTCGCTTTGGCCTATGTCGGCGCCGGTACCTCCACGATCCGGATCGGCGCGGGTGGCATCATGCTGCCCAACCACGCCCCGTTGGTGATCGCCGAGCAATTCGGCACGCTCGAATCGCTCTTCCCCGGCCGCGTCGATCTCGGCCTCGGCCGCGCGCCCGGCACCGACCAGGCGGCGGCCTATGCGCTCCGCCGCAACCTCGCCTCGGACGAGAACCAGTTCCCGCGCGACGTGGTCGAGCTGATCCACTATTTCCAGCCGCAGGAGGCGGCGAGGGTCCGCGCCATCCCCGGCGAGGGCCTTGCCGTCCCGGTCTGGATCCTCGGCTCGAGCCTGTTCGGCGCCCAGCTCGCCGCCATGCTCGGCCTCCCCTACGCCTTCGCCTCGCATTTCGCCCCGCAGGCGATGGACGAAGCCGTCGCGCTCTACCGCCGCGACTTCCGGCCTTCGGCGCAGCGCGACGCGCCTTACGTGATGCTCGGCTTCAACGCTTTCGCCGCCGACAGCGATGAGGAAGCGCAGCGCCTCGCCACCTCGGTCCAGCAGGCCTTCGTCAACCTGCGCACCGGCCGCGCGGGCAAGCTGCCGCCGCCTTTGCCCGGCTACGCCGATACGCTCCCGCCGCCGCAGCGCGCCATGCTCGACCAGGTCCTCGCCTGCTCGGCGATCGGATCGCCCGAGACGGTGCGGCGTCAGCTCCACGCCTTCGCCGAGCGCACCGGCGCCGACGAGCTGATGGTAACCTCCCAGATATGGGACCATCAGGCGCGCCTGCGCTCCTACGAGATCGTCGCGGAGGCGGTGGCTTAGTCCGCCCGCGCGTCCAGCTCCTTCACGAGCTTCCTCGGCGCCTGCGACCGGTAGCTTTCCTCGACCCACTCCTTGAGCTCGTCGAGCGGCGGGATCTCGTCCTCGCCCGGCGTGAAGGTCACCCAGCCCCATTTGCCGAGGCCGTAGCCCATCGGCCGCGCCCAGGGCCGCTCCAGCGCCACCTCGCCGGTGTAAGGCAGCTTCACGCCCAGTGAGAATTCGTCGCCCGTGCCGAGATAGGCGAAGGTCTTGTCGTTGACGGCAAGGTCGTCATGCCCCTCCCAGGGAGACTTGGAATGCGCTCCCGGTAAGGTCAGCCCCCACGCGCGCAACGCCGCGATCGCCTTGTGCCCCATCCTCGCCTCCCGGAACCGGTGCCGCCCTCGCGCGCTCCTCTAGCACAAGCGACGAGGCGGCCCATGGACGACAAAGCCAAGATTTCGAACGGCCCCAACGAGCGGGCCAGGAACGAGACCATCGCCGGCACAGGCCCGGGAATCCCGGACGAGGCGCGGACGCCGGGCGAGGATCCCCCGGCCCCCCCAAGCGACGAGGAAGTCGCCCGCACGGCGAAGGAGCTTCGCGCCGCCACGACCAACCGGCACTGAGCGAGCAGTGCCTCCCCATCGAAGATGGGGAGGGGGACCACCCGAAGGGTGGTGGAGGGGTAAATGTCGCAGTGTCCGCGCTTCAAGCGCCGGCAACTCGAAGGGCGGTTCAGCCTACCCCTCCACCACCCTGCGGGTGGTCCCCCTCCCCGCCTGGCGGCGGGGAGGCACAGTGGGCCTGCGGTAACGGTTCTCCAGGAGCGCCGGGGCGTGGTGGGCGCGGTAGGGATTGAACCTACGACCCCACCCGTGTGAAGGGTGTGCTCTACCACTGAGCTACGCGCCCACGCCTCGGCGAAGCGGCCACTTAGTCAGCCGGGCTTGCGCTGTCCAGACCACCCACTTTCCTCCCCTGCATTGGCAGGGGAGGGGGACCGCCCGAAGGGTGGTGGAGGGGCTTCTTCCTCGAGCTGAAGCTTCCCCTCCACCGCACTGCGTGCGGTCCCCCTCCCCTCGAAATCGAGGGGAGGATAATCTCAGCGGCTCACCGAATCCTTGAGGACCTTGCCGGCCTTGAACTTGGGCTGGGTCGATTCCTTGATCTGCATCGGCTCGCCGGTGCGCGGGTTGCGGCCGGTCGAGGCCTTGCGCTTCGAGCAGGAGAAGGTGCCGAAGCCGACCAGGCGGACCTCGTCGCCGCGCTTCAGCGCTCCGGTGATCGCGTCGAACACGCCTTCGACCGCGCGAGACGCGTCGCCCCTGGAGAGGCCCGTCGTCTCGGCGACCACGCCGATCAGCTCCTGCTTGTTCATTCTCCCGAACCCCTGTTCGATGAGTCGCGGTTCGCGACGCAAGCGCCCATCTAAAATCAGGAGCCGAGGCCGAGTCAAAAGGAAAGCGCGATTGCCCTTGGTGAAAACGCGCCTGCCAGGGGACTAATGGCGGACCGGCAGGCCCCCCGGCTCGCCGAGCTCGGGCGGCGGCACCGCGGCGAGCTCGTCGGCCTCGTTCCACTCGATCGGCTCGACCGGCGTCGCCAGAGCGTGGCGGAGCACCTCGTCGACATGGGCGACGGGGAAGATCTCCAGCCCTTCGCGCACGGCGGCGGGGATTTCGGCGAGGTCCTTCTCGTTCTCGGCCGGGATCAGCACGGTGGTGATGCCGCCGCGAAGCGCCGCGAGCAGTTTCTCCTTGAGCCCGCCGATCGGCAGCACCCGCCCGCGCAGGGTCACCTCGCCGGTCATCGCCACGTCGCGGCGCACCGGGATGCCGGTCAGGGTCGAGATGATCGCGGTGACCATGCCGACGCCCGCCGAGGGGCCGTCCTTGGGCACCGCGCCTTCTGGCAGGTGGACGTGGATGTCCTTGCGGCCGAACAGGCTCGGCTTGACGCCGTAGCTCGGGCTCCTCGCCTTGACGAACGAGAAGGCCGCCTGGATCGATTCCTGCATCACGTCGCCGAGCTTGCCGGTCGTCTTGATCTGGCCCTTGCCGGGCACGGTGACCGCCTCGATGGTCAGCAATTCGCCGCCGACCTCGGTCCAGGCGAGGCCGGTGACGGCGCCGATCTGGTCCTCCTCCTCGCCCATGCCGTGGCGGAAGCGCCGCACGCCGGAAAAGTCCGCGATATTCTCCGCGGTGAG
>JBJMTY010000098.1:0-17484 GCA_045811445.1 Allosphingosinicella sp.
GGCTTGAACGGGCCTTCGACGGGCACGCCGATATAGCCGGCCTGCTTGGCGGTGAGCTTGGTGTGCTTGACGCCGAGCTTCTCGAGGTGGAGCGCGGCCACCTTCTCGTCGAGATGCTTGGGCAGGACGTAGACGTCGTTCTTATACTTGTCGCCGCCGGTCCACAGCTCGATCTGGGCGAGCGTCTGGTTGGTGAAGCTGGAGCTCATCACGAAGCTCGGATGGCCGGTGGCGCAGCCGAGATTGACGAGGCGCCCTTTGGCGAGGACGATGAGCTTCTTGCCGTCCGCGAACTCGACCTCGTCGACCTGCGGCTTGATCTCGGTCCACTTCATGTTCTGCAGCGCGCCGATCTGGATCTCGCTGTCGAAATGGCCAATATTGCAGACGATCGCCATGTTCTTCATCGCCCGCATATGGTCCACGGTGATGACGTCGGCATTGCCGGTGGCGGTGACGAAGATGTCGGCGCGGGTGGCGGCCTCCTCCATCGTCACGACCTCATAGCCTTCCATCGCCGCCTGCAGCGCGCAGATCGGATCGACCTCGGTGACGATCACGCGGGCGCCGCCGTTGCGGAGCGAGGCGGCCGAGCCCTTGCCGACGTCGCCGAAGCCGGCGACGCAGGCGACCTTGCCGGCGAGCATGACGTCGGTGGCGCGGCGGATGGCGTCGACCAGGCTCTCCTTGCAGCCGTAGAGATTGTCGAACTTCGACTTGGTGACGCTGTCGTTGACGTTGATCGCCGGGAAGGGGAGCTTGCCCTGCTTGGAGAGCTCGTAGAGGCGGTGGACGCCGGTGGTGGTCTCCTCCGAGACGCCGCGGATCGATGCCACGAGCTGGGTGAAGAAGCCGGGCGACTGGTCGAGCCGGCGGCGGACGATCTGCTGGAAGATCTCCTCTTCCTCATTCTCCGGCGCCGGGAAGCTCTCGCCCGCCTCGATGCGCGCGCCCCACAGAGCGAACATGGTGGCGTCGCCGCCGTCGTCGAGGATCAGGTTGCAGGGCTCGCCCGGCCATTGGAAGATGCGATCGACATAATCCCAATATTCCTCGAGCGTTTCGCCCTTGACGGCGAAGACGGGGATGCCGGCGGCGGCGATGGCGGCGGCGGCATGGTCCTGGGTCGAGAAGATGTTGCACGAGGCCCAGCGGACGTCGGCGCCCAGGGCAGTCAGCGTCTCGATCAGCACCGCGGTCTGTATGGTCATGTGGAGCGAGCCGGTGATGCGGGCGCCGCTGAGCGGCTTGGAGGCGCCGAACTCCTCGCGCAGCGCCATCAGGCCCGGCATCTCGGTCTCGGCGATCTCGATCTCCTTGCGGCCGAAATCGGCGAGGCCGAGGTCTGCGATCACATAATCGTCGAAGCGGGTCTGGGCCTGGGTTGCCACGAGGGGAGTCTCCGGATGTTGGTGAAGGTTGCGCGCAAGCGCCTAATCGCGCGAAGCTGCAATTGCAAATATAAAGATATCTTTATATGTGGCCGGCGCAGCCGCCACGTTGCTCAGGCCGTCCCGAAATCGGCGTTGAGCAGGCGCGGGTCGATGCCGGCGCTCTGGAAGGCGGCGGCCCAGCGCGAATCGACGTCGCATTCGTAGAGCAGGCGCTCGTCGCCGGGCGTCGGGAACCAGCCGTTGCCGCGCAGCTCCTGCTCGAGCTGGCCGGCGCCCCAGCCGGCATAGCCCAGAGCGGCGATCCAGCGCGTCGGCCCCCGCCCCTCGGCGATCGCCTTCAGGATGTCGAGCGTCGCGGTCAGCGTCCAGCGGCCGGCGACGCCGACGCTGTCCTGCCCGCCCCAGTCGGGCGAATGGAGCAGGAAGCCGCGCTGCGGCTCGACCGGCCCGCCGAGGTGGATCGGCACGTCGGGCGCGACGCCGGGATCGATGTCGAGCTGCCTCAGCAGATCGTGAAAGGTGATGCGCGGCACGATCCGCCCGAGGCCGATGCCGAGCGCGCCATTCTCGTCGTGGACGCACATCGCGATCACCGCTTTCTCGAAGCGCGGATCGCCGATCCCCGGCATGGCGAGAAGCAGCTGGCCGGAGAGGAAGCGCGGCTGGTGGTCCATCGGCGTGGGCTATAGGCGGAGCCGAACGGTGCTGCTAGGGCGCGCGAATGTTGGCGAAGTTGCCACAAAGCCATATCGGGAGAAACTTATGACCATCCAAGTGGGCGACCGCCTGCCCAAGGCGAACCTCGTCAAGGCGACGCCGGACGGGCCGCAGCCGGTCGACAGCGAGGACTATTTCCGCGGCCGCCGCGTCGCCTTGTTCTCGGTGCCCGGCGCCTTCACCCCGACCTGCTCGGCGCGCCATCTGCCCGGCTTCGTCGACAAGATCGAGCAATTGAAGGCCAAGGGCGTCGACGAGGTCGCCTGCACGGCGGTCAACGACGCCTTCGTGCTCCAGGCGTGGGCGCAGAGCGCCGGGGCCGAGGGCAAGGTGACCATGCTCGCCGACGGCAGCGGCGACTTCGTCCGCGCGCTGGGGCTCGACGCCGATTTCTCCAAGTTCGGCATGGGCCATCGCGGCCAGCGTTTCTCGATGCTGGTGAACGACGGCGTCGTCGAGCAGCTCAACGTCGAGGAGCCGGGCGCGTTCAGCGTGTCGAGCGCCGACTATCTGCTCGATCGCCTCTGAACGGCGGCAACGTCCCCGGCGCCCGGGCGTTGGGGAGCCGACAGCCGTGGGAGAGACGACCGGATGGCGGGCCAGGACGACCATGACGAGGGCCAGGGCGAAGGACGCGGCCGTGAGCGCAAATCGGCGGCGCTGAAGCTCGCCGAGGAGATGCGCCGCAAGCCGTTCGCGACCGCCGCCATCGCCGGCGGCGCGGCCGCGGCGGCGGCGGCCGGCTATCTCGGCGCCCGCGCCCTCGCCCGCCGCAACGGCGCCTCCCCCGAGCGGCCCCTCAACGACGTCCTGAAAACCGCGATCACCGCCGCCGAATGCAAATCGGCCCCGGTGGCGGAGGAGGCGGATGAGCCGGATCCCGAGATCGGGATGGACGGGAGCTAAAGCGGCACCATCTCGTCATGCCGGACTTGATCCGGCATCCATGAACAATGTGGCGCGAGGCTTCATACGGCCGTGTTCGTGAATTCGGGCCTTCGCCGGAACGACGGGGGGTAGTCAGTCCTCCCTGTCGGCGGAGCCGATGGGGAGGGGGACCGCACGAAGTGCGGTGGAGGGGCCTGCTGACTCAGCAAGGCCCCTCCACCATCCTTCGGATGGTCCCCCTCCCCATGCGCTTCGCGCACAGGGAGGACTAGAGGCGTCCCCCTCCCCATGGAGCCCCCGCCTTATCCTCGTCATGCCGGCCTTCGCCGGAATGACGGGGGATCTAGCGCGGCAGCAAAGCGTAATCGATCCAGACGGTGACCTTGGTCGTCAGCTCCCCCGGCTCGATCTTCGTGCGTGGAATACGGCTGCCGGTGATGACGATCCCCTCATTGTTCTCGTCGTCGAAGCCGCTCCTCTCGCTGACCCGGATCACCCTGGCGATGCGCATGCCGAGCGCGTCGGCATAGGTGTCGGCCTGCAGCCTCGCCTCCGCAACCGCCGCGGCGCGTGCCAGGCGCATCGCGGGCTTCTTGTCCGAGAGCGAGAAGTTGGGCCCCGTGACGCTGTTGGCGCCGGCCTGGAACAAGGCGTCCATGACGTCGGAGGCCCGGCCAAGATCCCTTAGCGTGATATCGAGGCGGTTCTTGGCGACGTAGCCGGTGATGCGGGGCTCCCGGTTCTGGCGCTCGGCGGCCGATTCATCCATCACGGGATCGACGGACAATTCGGAGGTCTTCACGTCCCTGGCTTCGAGGCCCAGGGCAAAAATAGCGTCGATCAGCCGCGAGGAGAGCGCCGAATTCGCCTTCAGCGCCTCGTTCGCGGTCCTGCCGCTGGTCACCGTCCCCGCACGAATGGCCATCACGTCGGGCCGCGATTTAGTCTCGCCGGTCGCCTCCACCTGCAGCAGAACCTCGCCCGGCATGAGCGACGGGGACGCGAGCGGCGTACCCGGATCGGCGGCGGCCTCCGCGCCCCCGAGCAGGAGCGCGGCGGCGGCGGCCGCGACCCTCAGGCCTCCCAGCCGCACTGCCGCCCCCTGTTCTGCTCCTGGAGCCAGGCCATCAGCGGGCGGAAATATTCGAGCATGGCTTCGCCCGACATTTCGCGGGTGCCGGTGAAGGCTTCGAGGGCCTCGGGCCAGGGGCGGCTGGCGCCCATCGCCAGCATCGCGTTCAGCCGCTGGCCGACTTCCTTGTTGCCGTAGAAGGAGCAGCGGTGGAGCGGGCCGGTCCAGCCGGCCTGCTGGCACGCCGCCTTGTAGAATTGGAACTGGAGGATGCGGGCGAGGAAGTAGCGGGCGTAGGGCGTGTTGCCGGGGATGTGGTATTTGGCGCCCGGATCGAAATCGGCCTCGGTGCGCGGCACCGGCGGGACGATGCCCTGATATTGGAGGCGCAGGTCGGTCCAGCCCTTATTGTAGGCGCCGGGCGCGATCTGGCCGCTGAACACGCCCCAGCGCCATTTGTCGACGAGCAGGCCGAACGGCAGGAAGGCGACCTTGTCCATCGCCTGGCGCAGCAGCAGGCCGATATCCTTGCTGGGCGGCGGCACCTTGCTTTCGGGCAGCAGGCCGAGCTGGACGAGGTAGGGCGGGGTCACCGACAGAGCGATGAAGTCGCCGATCGCCTCGTGGAAGCCGTCATTGGCGCCATTCTCGTAGAGGAAGGGCTGGGTGTTGTAGGCGCGCTGGTAGAAATTGTGGCCGAGCTCGTGGTGGATGGTGACGAAATCGTCGGCATTGACCTTGGTGCACATCTTGATGCGCAAATCGTCCTTGTTGTCGAGGTCCCAGGCCGAGGCGTGGCAGACCACTTCGCGGTCGCGCGGGCGCGTGATCTGCGAGCGCTCCCAGAAGGTCTGCGGCAGCGCCGGGAAGCCCAATGACGTGTAGAAGCCCTCGCCGGTCTTCACCATCCGCACCGGATCATATTGCTTGGCGGCGAGCAGGGCGGTGAGGTCGTAGCCGATGTCGCCGGCGCCCGGAGGCGCGACGACGTCGTAGATATTGCCCCATTCCTGCGCCCACATGTTGCCGAGCAGATCGGCGCGGATCGGGCCGTGGGCGGGCTGCACCTTGTCGCCATATTTCGCGTTCAACTTGGCGCGGGTGTAGCAATGGAGCTGGACGTAGAGCGGCTTCACCTGGCTCCACAGGCGATCCATCAGTGCCGCGAACTGCTCGGGCGGCATGTCGTAGCCCGAGCGCCACATCGCGCCGGTATCGGCATAGCCGAGCTCGCGGGCGCCCTGGTTGGCGATGTCGACCATGCGGACGTAGTCGGCGCGCATCGGCCGGCCGACATTCTGGTGCCAGCTCGTCCACATCTCCTTCAGCTCGTCGGGATTGCGGACATTGCCCATCTTCTCCTCGAGGTCGTTGCCGTTCATCGGCTGGCCCCGGTAGGTGCCCTTGCCCTTGCCGTAGGTGGAGTTGAGGCGCGTCGCGATCTCGTTGAGCTCGGCCGCCGCGCCGGGCGTCTCGGGCGCCGGCAGGACGAGGCCGTTGCGCAATATGTCGAGCTTGCGGCGGGTGTCGAAATCGACGCCGGGCACGCCGTTGAAGGCGGCGGCGCCCTTGGCGTAGCGCACGCCCATTTCGGTGCCGATCGTGCCGAAATAAGCGGCGAGCGCGTCGGTATCGTCGGTGATGTGGGTGTTGTTGACCCATTGGGCGCGGGCGTTGATCACCGAATAATCGGCCAGCTCCTTCTCGGCTTTGGCGACGAAGGCGGCGGCGTCGGCCGCGGTCGGCGCGCCGCGATGCCCGATGGCGGGCGCTGCGGCGGGCGCGGCGGCGGCGTCGGCCGTGGCGGCAGGCGCGGGGCCGGCGGAAGCGGTCGTGCAGGCGGCGAGGCAGAAAGCGAGGGCGAGCGCGGAGACGGTCGATTTCATGGCGATCCTCGAAGCTTATGGTTTCGTTGGACGCCGTCCCTCTGCGCCCCGTGCTCGCGGCGCGTCAAGCGGCCAGGAAGTCGGCGATGGCCATGCCGAGACCGGGCCCAGTGACGGCGCTCATATGGTTGCCGGGGATTTGGACGTAGCGCGCGTCGGGGATGGCGCGGGCGACGTCCTGAGCGGACCCGTTATCGTGATCGTCGGCGCCGCAGAGGATCAGCGTCTCGGCGCGGATCGCGGCGAGTTCGGCCTCAGTCGAATCGACGAAGCTGCCGAGCAAGGGCAGCATCGCGTCCGGATCGCCGCCGGTGGTCTTGAGGAAGGCCTCGGCGAGCCATTCCGGCGAGCCGCGCTTGTGGGTGCCGCGCGCCTCGAGGACATGGCGGAAGTGGCCGGAGCGGCGGCCCGTCTCGAGCAGGCCTCGGAGGCCCATGCCGGCAACGATCAGCCGCCGCGGCGCGGCGCCGAGGATCGCCATCCTGACCGAGGTGCGGGCGCCGAGCGAATAGCCGCCGAGATCGTAATCGGCGAGGCCGAGATGGGCGATCAGCTCCAGGCCGTCGCGCGCGAGGATGTCGGGCGGGTAGGAAGCCTCGTCGTGCGGCGCGGCGCTGTCGCCGTGGGCGCGCAGGTCCGGCATGACGACGCGGCAGCCGCGCGCGGCGATGGCGGCGGCGTGGCCGAACTTCAGCCAGTTGGTCCGGGCGTTGGAGAACAGGCCGTGGAGGAGCAGCACCGGCCTCCCCTCCCCCAGCTCGCGCCAGGCCAAGCGGGCGCCGTCGGAGGCGGTGAAGAAATGGGTTTCGGGCATGGGTCCGCTCTAGGGTTCGCGCGCGATTCCCGCAACGCGCGCGACCGGCCATGGCGGTGAAGGCCGGAATCCATGAACACGGCCGAGTGAGGCTTCGAGCGGCGGTGTTCATGGATGCCGGATCAAGTCCGGCATGACGAGGGGGAGGCGGTGCAATAGGCAGGCGTGGTTCCTGGTCCTCCCTGTGCGCGAAGCGCATGGGGAGGGGGACCAGGCGAAGCCTGGTGGAGGGGCCTGCCGACTCCGAAAAGCCCCTCCACCGCACTTCGTGCGGTCCCCCTCCCCATCGCCTGCGGCGACAGGGAGGACTGTCTCCCCCCGTCATTCCCGAAGGTTGGAATCCATGAATACGGCGGTGCGAGGCTTCGTGCCGCGGTGTTCGTGGATGCCGGATCAAGTCCGGCATGACGAGGGCTCAGCCGGGGAAGCTGCCTGTTGCCGCGATCCATTTGTCGATCAGGGGCTGGTATTCATCGGTCCGCGTCTCGGGCAGGCCCTCGACGTTCAGCCAGGCGCGGTGGACGCTCTCGACGCCGAAATGGTGGCGGGGGACGAAGCGCGACGGATCGTCGAACGCGGCGACGGTGAGATCCATCTTCTCGCTGTCGGGAAAGGCGAAGCCGAGCGAGGTGCCGCACTCGCGGCAAAAAGGGCGGCGCGCGATCGGGGAGGAGACGTACCAATCGGGCTCATGCTGCCAGGCGACGTCCGCCTGCTTCACCTGTTTGAAGGCGATCGAGACGGAGCCGGTCGCGCGCTGGCACATGCGGCAGTGGCAGAGATAGGCTTCGTCGCCTTCGACGCGGGCGGTGAAGCGGACCCGCCCGCAGGCGCAGCCCCCGGTCATCGAGTCAGTCATCGGGAATATCCTCTCCGAGAAGGCGCATCGCAGAAGCTCTCCCGGTCGCGCGGACCTTCGCCGCGAAAACCTTGTCGGCGGTGACCATCAGCGGGCCGTGGGCCTCGGCGACTGCGAGGAAGTAGCAATCGTAGATCGAGTGGGCGAGGGAGAGCGAGAGATCGAACGCGGCAAGCCCGAACGGCGCGCTCGGCAGAAGGGTGACGCGAGAGAGGATTTGGCGGAACGCCAGATTGGCCTGCTCTTTGGACAGCTGCCGAACCCGCACCTTCTTCGACAGGACATTGCCCACCTCCGCCTGGAACAGATCCGGCGCGATCAGCGAGCGCGAGATGAGCTGGAGCGCCTCACTGGAGCCCGTCTCACCGACCGCCCACTTGATGGCTACGCTGGTGTCGATGACCACCGTCAATGGCCATGGTCTCGGTCTTCCCGCACCAGCACCTCGCTGGGCGTTTGCGGAACGTCGGGCGTCATCGCTCGAATTCGGGCGAACTCGGCCAGGACTTCCTCAAGCTTCTTCGGACTGAGCGGGCGGGCGCGCCGGAGCGCTTCTCGCAGCTCCGCCTCGAGCGAGCGCTGGTTGGCCTCAGCGGCCTCCCGATAGTCCGCGAGCAGATCGTCGTCGAGGTTGCGGATCAGAGCTTGTGCCATGTGCCTATGATAGCATTATGCTATCATTCACTCAAGCGGCCTTCTGCAAATGCTTCCTGCCCAGCAGCTCCGCGATCTGGACGGCGTTGAGCGCCGCGCCCTTGCGCAGATTGTCGGACACGCACCAGAGGTTGAGGCCGTTCTCGACGGTCGAATCCTCGCGGACGCGGCTGACGTAGGTGGCATATTCGCCGACCGCCTCGACGGGGGTGACGTAACCCCCGTCCTCGCGCTTGTCGACGAGCATCACCCCGGGGGCTTCGCGCAATATGTCCTGCGCCTCCTGGGCCGATATCTCGCGCTCGAACTCGACGTTGATCGATTCCGAATGGCCGACGAAGACGGGGACGCGGACGCAGGTCGCGGTGACCTTGATCCTGGGATCGAGGATCTTCTTGGTCTCGACCACCATCTTCCATTCCTCCTTGGTCGAGCCGTCGTCGAGGAAGGCGTCGATATGGGGGATGACGTTGAAGGCGATCTGCTTGGTGAAATGCGTCGGCGCGTTGGGATCGCCGACGAAGATGTTGCGGCTCTGCTCGAACAATTCGTCCATCCCCGCTTTGCCCGCGCCCGACACCGACTGGTAGGTGGAAACGACCACGCGGCGGATGCCGGCGGCGTCGTGGAGCGGCTTCAGCGCGACCACCATCTGCGCGGTCGAGCAATTGGGGTTGGCGACGATGTTCCTGCGCCGGTAGCCGTCGAGCGCGGCGGCGTTCACCTCGGGCACGACCAGCGGCACGTCGGGGTCCATGCGATAGAGCGAGCTGTTGTCGATCACCGTGCAGCCGGCGGCGGCGGCGCGCGGCGCGTGCGCCTTCGACACCGCCGAGCCGGCGGCGAACAAGGCCATGTCCCAGCCGGCGAAATCGAAATGCTCGATATTGGCGACGCGCAGCTCGCGGCCGGAATCGCCGAAGTCGATGAGGTCGCCGGTCGAGCGCGGCGAAGCGACCGCGGCGATGTCGTCGAGCGGGAATTGGCGCTCGGCGAGGATGTTGAGCATCTCGCGCCCGACATTGCCGGTCGCGCCGACCACGACCATCCGATAACCCATTCGCTCTCTCCGCTGCGTTCCGGCCCCAGTTAGGCGCACGCGCGGGCATTGCAATGGCGCGGGCCCTCCCCGGCGGCGGCGCTTTCTGCTAGGAGGGGCGGATCACCGGAGAAGGAGACACGCTCATGGCCGTCTCGCACGCCGCGCCCGCTTCGGCCCGCGCCGCTCCCGTCCGCCGCATCGGACCCGCCGACCTCAGCGCCGCCTTGCGCGACGGCTGGCGCGACTTCACCGCGATGCGCGGCGACCTGCTGTTCATCGGGCTGATCTACCCGCTCGTGGGCCTGGTCGCGGCGGCGGTGTCGCTGGGCGGGTCGCTGATCCCGCTCTTCTTCCCGATCGCGGCCGGCATCGGCTTCCTCGGGCCGCTGGCGGCGGTCGGCTTCTACGAACTCGCCCGGCGCCGCGAGGCGGGGCTCGATTCGGGCTGGAGCCATTTCCTCGACGTCCGGCGCCGCCCGGCCTTCGACCAGGTGGCGATCGTCTCGGGCGTGCTGCTCAGCCTGTTCGCGCTGTGGGTGGTCGCCGCGGGCGCGCTCTACGTGCTGGTCTGGGGGCCGGTCGCGCCGCCTTCGCTCGGCGCCTTCCTCGCGCGCCTGTTCACCACCGAGGAAGGCTGGGCGCTGATCCTCATCGGCAACGCGATCGGCGCCGCCTTCGCGGTGGCGGTGCTGGCGGTGAGCGTCGTCGCGATGCCGATGCTGGTCGATCGCGACATGGACGCGGGGACGGCGATGGGGCTGTCGACCAGCGCCTTCACCGCCAATCTGGGGACCATGCTGCGCTGGGGGCTGATCGTCGCTGTGCTGCTGGTGCTGGGCTCGATCCCCGCCTTCGTCGGCCTCGCGGTGGTGCTGCCCTGGCTCGGCTACGCGACCTGGCACCTCTACACGCGGCTGATCGACCGGGACGCCCTCCCCGCCTGAGCGGCTGGACCGCCCGTCCGCCTCTGCTAAGCTCGGCCGCGGGAGGGGGAGCCATGAGACGAACCGGCTGGGCCGCCGCAGCCGTCTTGCTGCTGCTCGTCGCCGCGATGGCGATGAAAGGCTGGCTGACCGCGGTTCCGGACCTCTCGCCGCCCAGGGCCGGCGGCTTCGATGAGGCGCGGGCGGCGGCGCGGCTGGCGCGAATGCTCGGCGACGAGAGGCCGCATCCGGTCGACAGCGCGGCGGACGACGCGGTCCGGGGCCGCCTGGTCGCGGAACTGAAGGCGATGGGCCTCGCTCCGCGGCTCACCGATGCCTGGGCGTGCAACGGCGCCCCGCGCAGCCGCAACCTCTCCTGCGCCCGGGTGCGCAACGTCGTCGCGTCGATCGGGCCGTCGGCGGGGCCCCGGCTGCTGCTCGCGTCGCACTACGATTCGACTCCCACGGGGCCCGGCGCGGCCGACGACGGGATCGGAATGGCCTCGATGCTCGAGATAGCGGCGCTGATGAAGGACCGCCGGCTCGCCCGCCCGGTCACCTTCCTGTTCGACGAAGGCGAGGAAGCGGGACTGCTCGGCGCCAAGGCGTTCCTCGAGCGCGACCCGCTCGCCGTCCAGGTCGACAGCCTGATCAACCTCGAGGCGCGCGGAGTCGAGGGGCCGGCGATCATGTTCGAGACCAGCCGCCCGAACGGCGGCGCGATCCGCCGCTTCGCCCGCGCCGCGACCCGCCCGGTCGCCAATTCGATGACCGCCGACATCTACCGGCTGATCCCCAATTCGACCGACGTCACCGTCTTCGCGGCGCGGCCGTGGACGATGCTCAACTTCGCGATCATCGGCAACGAGACGCGCTACCACAGCCCCGGCGACACGGCGGCGCGGCTCGACCGGCGGAGCCTGCGCCACATGGGCGAGCAGGCGCTGGCGGCGGCGGAAGAGCTGGCCGCCGCGCCGGCCGGCGAACACGGCGGCGAGCGGCTCTATGCGGACGTGCTGGGGTTGAGGCTGGTCAGCCTGCCGCTCGGCCTCGGCGTCGCCGCGATCGGGGCCTTGGGCGCGGGCTTCGCCTGGCTCGGCTTCAGGCGGCGCGCCGGCCTCGGCCGCGCGGCGGCGACTAGCCTCGCGGCCCTGGCCGGCAGCGCGATGCTGGTGCTCGCCCTGCAAGCCTCGATCGGCTGGATCCGGGGCGGCGAATATGACCGGGCGCATCCGGAGCTGAGCGCGGTGGCGATCGACCTCGCGGCGCTGGCCGTATCGGCCGCCATCCTGCTCTCGCTCGGACGCCCGCTCGCCCGCGACCGGCTCCGCGCCGGCTTCTGGCTGGTCTTCCTGCTGCTCGGCCTGGGGCTCGGCCTCGTCGCGCCGGGCGTGCTGATCTTCTTCCTCGCGCCGCCGCTCGTCGCCTTGCTCGGCGCGGCGCTGGGAAGCCGCTGGCCCCGCGCCGAGCGCGCCGGCGCGGCGCTCGCCTGGGCCTTGCTGTTCCTGAGCTGGGCGCCGCTGCTCCATCTCGGAGAGATGCTGCTCGGCATGTCCGGAGGCGCGGTGTTCGCCGCGATCTCGGCGCTGATCCTGTTTCCGGCGCTGGTCGAGCTGAAGCCGGCGCTGGTCCGCCTGCCGCGCCGCGTCGTGCTCGGCGGGCTCGCGGCGGCGACGGCGGCGGGATGGGCCATCGTCGCGGCAGCGCCGGCTTATTCGCCCGACCGCAAGCAGATGGTGCGGATCGAATATGCGCTGGAGGACGGCAAGGGCCGGTGGCTGCTCGCCTCCGACGGCGGGCCCCTGCCCGCCGCGTTCGACGGGTTCGGCGATCCGGAGAAAGTGCCCTGGTCCGCGAGCCGCCGCCGCGCCGCGCCCGCGCCGCGCCTCGCCTCGCCGGTGCCGACGGTCGAGATGCTCGCGGACCGCGTTTCCGGGGCCGGCCGCCTCCTGACGTTGCGGCTGAAGGCGAACGGCGCCGAGCAGATATTGCTGCGCGCCGAGCCGGACGCGGCGGTGAAGGCGGCGCGGATCGGGGGCTCGCTCGCGCGCGCCGGCAAGGGCGCGGCCAAGGACCCCTATTTCCTGCGCTGCGCCGGGCGGAGCTGCGACGGCGCCGTGGTCGATCTGCTGGTCGGCGCACGCGGCCCGCTGAGCCTCACCATCGTCGGCTTGCGCGCCGGGCTGCCGCCCGAAGGCGCCGCCTTGGTCCGCGCCCGCCCGGCCGACGCGCAGCCGCAATACAGCCCCGACAGCATGATCGGCGTCGCGAAGGTGCGCCTCTAGGGCCGGTCCCTCACCGTCCGGTCGAGGAAGCGGGTGATCGTGGTCCAGACATGGGTCTGCGGGCCTTCGCCGGCGATGGCGTGGGTGGCGCCGGGATAGACCATCAGCTCGAACGGATGCTTCTCCTTCTGGAGCTTGGCGATGAGCGCGGTCGAATTCTCGAACACGACATTGTCGTCCGACATGCCGTGGACGAGCAGGAGGGGATCGGCGATCCGGCTGGCATCCTCGAGCGCGTCCGAGCTTTGGTAGGGCTTAGGGTCGGTCGCCGGATTGCCGAGGTAACGCTCGGTGTAGAAGGTGTCGTACAGCTCCCACCGCGTCACCGGCGCCACCGCAACGCCGGCCGCGAAGGTGTGGGGCGGCGCCTTCTCGAGCAGCTTCAGGGTCATGTAGCCGCCGTAGGACCAGCCCATCACCGCCAATTTCGAGGGGTCGACGAAGCTCTGGCTCTTCAGCCAGGCGACGCCGGCGAGCTGGTCCTCGACCTCCGCGGCGCCCGCCGCGTGGTAGATGGCGCTCTCGAACTTCGTGCCGCGCCGGTTGGTGCCGCGATTATCGATGGTGAAGACGATCCAGCCCTGGTCGACCAGATAATTGTGCAGCGGCAGCTGGCCGTACCAGCCGTCCGTCACCTGCTGCCCGTGCGGGCCGCCATAGACGTAGAAGAAGACCGGGTAGCGCTTCCCGGGCTCGAGGGGCGGGGTCAGCATCCGGTAGTGCAGGGTCGAGCCGTCCGGCCCCTTGATGGTGCCGAACACCGGCTTCACGTGGCTGTCGAGATAAAGGCCGTAGGGGTGCGAGGCGTCGAGGCGATTCTCCTCGACCCAGGCGAGGCGGCGCCCCGCCGCGTCGGCGAGATAGGTCTGGCTCGGCTGGGCGGGGTTGGAGCGGGTGACGAGGAGGTGGGTGGCGGCCTCGTCCATCACCGCATTGTTGTTCCAGCCGGCCTCGGTGACGCGCACCGGCCTCGCCGGCTTGGCGTAGGAGACCCAATAGAGCTGCTGCTCGATCGGCGTCTCGGCGGTGCCGGTGAAATAGACGCGCTTCGCTTTCTCGTCGACGCCGGCGACGTCCTCCACGGCCCAGTCGCCGCGGGTGAGCTGGGTCCACTTGCCCGCCTTCCAGCGGTAGAGGTGGGAGTAACCCGAGCGCTCCGACGACCAGATCAGGCTGCCGTCCTTCAGCGGCTTCAGATTGTCGGTGAGGTTGATCCAGGTCGGCGAGGTTTCGCTGAACAGAATGGTCGAGGCCCCGGTCTCCGGTTCGACGCGGAGGAGGTCGAGGCGTTTCTGGTCGCGGCTCATCCGCTGGACGAGCACGGCCTTGCCGTCCGCGGTCCAGTCGACGCGGGTGAGATACTGGTCGGGGTTCGGCCCGAGATCCGCCTTCACCCGCCGCGATCCGTCCGGGCTCATCAGATAGAGATCGACGATCGCGTTCTTCGTGCCGGCGGCCGGATAGCGCTGCTCGACGAGCTTCGTCCCCTCCGCGCCGATCGCGGCGCGGGTGACGATGTTGACCGGGCTCTCGTCGACCCGCGCGACGGCGATCCAGCGGTCGTCGGGCGACCACCAGTAACCGGTGAGGCGGCTCATCTCCTCCTGGGCGACGAACTCGGCCGCGCCCCAGCTCAAGGTGCCGCCGCCGTCGGCGGTCAGCGCCCGCTCCTGCCCGGTCGCCGCGTCCATGACGTAGAAGTTCCGGTCGCGCAGGAAGGAGAGGTAGCGGCCGGTCTTCGACACTTTGGGGTCGATCTCCGTCGCCTGGGTCTCGGTGAGGCGGCGGACGTTGCCGTCGAGGGTGGCGAGGTAGAGGTCGCCGTCGATGGGGACGAGGATCGACTTGCCGTCGGGCGCCCAGCTGTAGGCAGTGATGCCCTTGGTGCCGGCGATGCGGGCGCGCTCGCGCCGCATCTTCTCTTCCTCGGAGATTTCGCCGCCGCTGCCGATCTTCTTGGAATCGACCAGCATTCGCGCCTGGCCGGTGGCGGCATCGATCGCCCAGAGATCGTAGCGGTCCTTCTCGTCGGGGCGGTTGCGCAGCAAAGTGACGAGCCGGCCGTCGGGCGACAGCTTGGGCTGGCGCGGCGCCGGGCCGGACAAAGACGGGCTTTCGAACAGCCGCTCCAGCGTCAGGTCCCGCGCGGCGGCGGGGGCGGCGAGGGCGGCGGCGATGAGGAGAGTGAGGACGGTCTTGCGCATGGCCGCCTTCCTAGAGCCGGCGGCGCAAAAGAAAAGGCGGGGAGAATGCTCTCCTCCCCTCGATTTCGAGGGGAGGGGGACCACCCGAAGGGTGGTGGAGGGGCCCTTTCCCCAAAGAAGCCCCTCCACCGGACTTCGTGCGGTCCCCCTCCCCTGCAAATGCAGGGGAGGATTAGAGAGCTCAGCCCTCGGCGGTCTCGGTCTCGGGAGTCGCCGTGGCGGCGACCGGGGCCTTGTCGCCGCGGGTGTCGCGGCGCTCGGCGATGCGGGCGGCCTTGCCGGTGCGGCCGCGCAGATAATAGAGCTTGGCGCGGCGGACGGCGCCGCGGCGCACGACCTCGATCGAATCGACGTTGGGCGAATAAAGCGGGAAGACGCGCTCGACGCCTTCGCCGAAGCTGATCTTGCGCACGGTGAAGGAAGAGCCGAGGCCCCGGTTCGCCCGCGCGATGCAGACGCCTTCGAAATTCTGGACGCGGGTGCGCTCGCCCTCGACGACCTTGACGCCGACGCGGAGCGTGTCGCCCGGGCGGAATTCGGGGATGGAACGGCCCTGGGTGAGGGTTTCGATCTGCTCGGCCTCGAGCTGCTGGATCAGATTCATCGTCTCGTCTCTCTAATCTTCGTGCCGCGCGCCAGAGGGCGGTGGCCTTCGCGCGTCCCCTTGACGCGCGATGAGGTCCGGCCGCCGTGACCGTGTGTCTGCCCGGGCGCGCTCGGCGCGCCACGCGGCGATCTTCGCATGATCCCCCGATCGCAGCACTTCAGGGATCGTGCGCCCTTCCCATTCGACAGGTCGGGTATAATGCGGATATTCGAGAAGGCCGCTCTCGAAGCTCTCTTCCTCTCCGCTGGAGGCCGCGCCCATTACCCCGGGAAGCAGCCGAACGCAAGCGTCGAGCAGGGCCAGCGCGGCGGGCTCGCCGCCCGACAATATGAAGTCGCCGATCGAGACGGGCAGGATCGGCCGCGCCTCGAACAGGCGCTCGTCCATGCCCTCGAAACGGCCGCACAGGATCGACACGCCGGGGCCGGAGGCGAGGGTCCGGACGAGCTCCTGGGTCAGCGGCTCACCGCGCGGCGTCATCGCCAGCATCGGCGCGTCGGGCCGGCGCTGCAGCGCGTGGTCGACGGCGGCGGCGAGCACGTCCACCCGCATCACCATCCCCGCCCCGCCCCCCGCCGGCGTGTCGTCGACCGAGCGATGCTTGTCGGTGGCGAAGTCGCGGATCTGGACCGTGTCGAGCGACCAGATGCCCTCCTGCAGCGCGCGCCCGGCAAGGCTGATTCCGAGCGGGCCGGGGAACATCTCCGGGTAGAGGGTGAGGATCGTGGCGGACCAGGTCATGGGAGGGTCCAATTCTCTACTTTTAGTCCAGGTACGTCGGCGAAATCGCGAACGTTGTTCGTGATCAGCGTAGCATCGAGGGCCAAAGCGTGCGCAGCCAGAAGCCGGTCGAGCTTGCCCCGCCGGAACGGGACCCGCGCATAGGCGCGTGCGGCGCCCTCGTCGAACGGCGCGACCGGAAACACCCGCAGAAAGCGTTCGAGCAGCGCCTTCAGTCGGGCGTCGGCCTCGGCGAAGCCGAGGATTAGCTCAGCCCCGACGATGGCCGATATGCCGACGGAGCCGGCGGGCCGCCGCCCGACCCTCTCCTCAAGGCTGGGGCGCGTTCGGCCTAGAAGATAGATGCAGCAATTGGTGTCGAGGAGGTGATTGAGTCCACTCACCTCGGGTCGAGCCCCAGGAGGTGCCACTCCCGCGGAATGTCGTCATATTCCTCCATGTCGCGTCGGAAGGTTCCGACCGGCACCGAACCATAGATCCCCGTCAGGTCGATCTTCCTGCCGGGCGCAGGCTCGTCCACCGGCTCGACGATGTAGCGGCCGCGCTCCTCGCGCACCGTCATCTCGACCCCGGCTTCGACCCCCAGCGACTTTGGCAGCCGGACGGCGATCGAGTTGCCGGACTTGAAAGTTCTGGTCTTCTTCATCGCTCGGTATATACGTCCTGTATATACAAATCGCAACCGGAACCGCTGCATTGCCGATGCGCTCTCCCGCTCGATGAGCGACGAACCCTGCTACGACTGCCTGGTGATCGGCGGCGGCCCCGCCGGCCTTACCGCGGCGATCTACCTCACTCGCTACCATCTGACGATCAAGGTGGTGGACGCGGGGAAGAGCCGGGCGGCGCTCATCCCGCGCACCCACAACCATGCCGGCTATCCGGACGGGATCGAGGGCAAGGAACTGATCGCGCGGATGACCGAGCAGGCGCAGAAATACGGCGCCTCGATCGATGCCGGGCGGGTGACGCGGATCGACAGGATCGAGGGCGGCTTCCGCGCCGAGTGGGGCGAAGGCTGCGTGATGGCGCGGACATTGCTGCTTGCGACCGGCGTCACCAACCGCAAGCCGCCGATGGACGAGGCGCTGCACGACGAGGCGCTGGAACGCGGGCTCATCCGCTACTGCCCGATCTGCGACGGCTACGAGGTGACGGACAAAAAGGTCGGCGTCATTGGCAGCGGCGGCCACGGCGTCGCGGAGGCGGTGTTCCTGCGCGGCTTCACCGACGACATCACGCTGATCGCGCCGGACAAAGCGCACGACCTTGCCGAGGCGGACCGGCAGCTGCTTCACGATTACGGAATCGAGGCGGTGGACGGGCCGTGCCAGGCCGTGGCGGCGCACGACGACTGCATTGTCGTCGACACGGCGGAGGGCCATTACACCTTCGACA
>JBJMTY010000099.1:0-5303 GCA_045811445.1 Allosphingosinicella sp.
AGGCCAGACCCAGTTCTGGGGCTATGTGCTCGACGCCCGTTCGGGGCTGATGTCCAAGCAGGAAACGCTCGACGCCATCGCCGAGACCGCGGCGACGTACGATAACACGCCCGGCCGCACCTGGCGGCCGCTGGTCGACACGACCAACGATCCGATCATCGCCCAGCGCTCGCCCCAGGCGTGGCGCGGGTGGCAGCGCAGCGAGGATTATTATTCCGAAGGCCAGCTGATCTGGATCGACGTCGACCGGATCCTTCGCCAGCAATCCCACGGCCGCAGGTCGATCGACGATTTCGCCCGCGCCTTCTTCGGCGTCAACGACCGCGATTATGGCGAGCTCACCTACACGTTCGACGACGTGGTGCGGACGCTGAACGGGGTCGTGCCCTACGATTGGGCCGGCTACCTCAATCGCCGCGTCAACGGCCTCGCGCCCAAGGCCCCGCTCGAGGGGATCACGCAAGGCGGCTACCGCCTCGTCTACACCGACACGCCCACCGACTGGTTCAAATCGGGCGAGAAGAAGGGCAAGTCGGTCGACCTGTCTTATTCGGGCGGCTTCTCGGTCAGCACCAAGGACGGCAAGGTGACGAGCGTTATCTGGGACAGCCCGGCCTTCGACGCCGGCCTCACCGTCGGCGCCAAGATCCTGGCGGTGAACGGGCGCGAGTTCGACGGCGACGCGCTCAAGGCCGCGATCCGCGCCGCCAAGGCGCCGGGCCGCGAGCCGGTCCACCTGCTCGTCCAGAGCGGCGACACGTTCCGGACGCTCGACCTCGACTGGCATGGCGGCCTGCGCTACCCCCGGCTCGAGCCGACCCAGGGGGGCAAGGGGACGCTCGACGCCCTGCTCGCCCCCCGCTGACCGGGAGACGTTCCATGCGCCTGAAGCCGCTTCTCCTCGCCGCTCTGGCCCTGCCCGCCGCCGCCGCCGCGGGGGCACCGCCGGCCGGGCCGCCGAGCGCCACGTCCCAGACCCAGGCCGCGCTCGCCCGCATCCGCGCGCTCAACCCCCGCGTCAACGCCGTGCTGGCGGTCGATCCGACCGCGCTCGACCAGGCGCGGGCGCTCGACCGGGGCAAGGCGCGCGGCGCCCTGTTCGGCATGCCGATCCTGATCAAGGACAATATCGAGAGCATCGGCCCGCTGCCGACCACGGCCGGCAGCCTGGCGCTGGCCGACAACGTCACCGGGCGCGACGCGCCGCTGGTCGCCCGCCTGCGCGCGGCCGGGGCGGTGATCGTCGGCAAGACCAATTTGTCGGAATGGGCCAATATCCGCTCCGACAGCTCGATCTCGGGCTGGAGCGCGGTCGGCGGCCAGACGCGGAACCCGTTCGCGCTCGACCGCGACCCGTGCGGCTCGTCGAGCGGCAGCGGCGCGGCGGTGGCGGCGCGGATGGTGCCGGCGGCGATCGGCACCGAGACCGACGGATCGATCACCTGCCCGGCGGCGATCAACGGCATCGTCGGCTTCAAGCCCAGTGTCGGGCTGGTCAGCCGCAGCCATGTCGTGCCGATCAGCCACAGCCAGGACACGGCCGGGCCGATGACTTTGACGGTACGCGACGCGGCGCGTATCCTCTCCGCTTTGGCCGGCACCGACCCGGCCGACCCGGCCACCGCCGACGCCGACAAGCACAAGGTCGATTATGCCAACAGCCTGTCGGCCCAATCGCTGCGCGGGGCGCGCATCGGCGTGATGCGCTTCGCCAGCGGCTTCGGCACCGATCCGGTGTTCGAGCAGGCGTTGCAGGTGCTGCGCGCGCAGGGCGCGACTTTGGTCGAGATCAAGGAGATGAAGGGGCGCCAGGAGATCGGCCGCAACGAGCATGTCGTGCTGCTCACCGAGCTCAAGGCGGACATGGCCGCCTATCTGGCCACCACGCCGCCCGCCGTGCGCTCGCGCAGCCTCGCCGACCTCATCGCCTTCAACCGCGCCCACGCGTCGAGCGAGCTGGCCTTGTTCGACCAGGGGACGTTTGAGGAAGCGGACAAGATGAAGGGCCTCGACGACCCGGCCTACATCAAGGCGCGCGAGACCTCCTACCGCCTTGCCGGACCGGAAGGCATCGACCGGCTGCTCGATGAGAACAAGCTGGTCGCCCTTGTCGGGCCGACCATGCCGCCGGCGTGGAAGATCGACGCGGTCAACGGCGACCAGATCGCCGGCGGCGGCGGCGGCGGGCTGGCCGCGGTCGCCGGCTATCCGCACCTCACCGTCCCGATGGGCCTGGTGAAGGGCCTGCCGGTCGGGCTCAGCTTCATCGGCGCCAAATGGGACGACGCCCGTATCCTCTCCTTGGGCTATGCCTACGAGCAGGCCTCGCACCGCCTCGCCGAGCCCAAATTCTACAATTCGATCGAGGAAAGCCCGGCGCTCGCGCCGTTGCTCAGGCCTCAGCGCCGCTAGGCTTGCGCGGCCGCTTCTTCGCGGCCCCGCGCAGGCCCGCCTCGTGCGCGAGCCGCGCCCAGCGCTGCATCGCGTCCGGGTCGTCATAGACGTCGAGCGGGCCGCGCCGGTAGTTCATCGTGTCGACACGGCCGTCCTTGAAGGTGACGGCAAAGCGCTCGCAGCCCTCCGCATCCCATAGCGGATCGGCGTCCGGATCGGACTTGAACCACATTTCAGGTCCGTCGAGGATCGCGAAAATCGTCCCGTCCAGATAGAGCGTCGCGCCGCCCATCATCTTGCGCATCGTCACCGGCCCCAACGGCTCCAACGCCTCCTGCACCCAGGCATAGAGGCTTTCGTCGAAGCTCATGGCGCCGCGGTCAGCCTCAGCCCGACGATGCAGGCGATCAGCGCCAGGAGCAGGAGCAAGCGGGTCGAGTGGGCCGGCTCGGCGAAGAAGAGGATGCCGACCAGCACCGTCCCCGCCGCGCCTATGCCGCCCCACACGGCATAGGCGGTGCCCATCGGAATGGTGCGGGCGGCGCGCTCCAGCAGGCCCATCGACAAGCTCACGGAGGCGAGGAAGCCCAGGGTCCAGGGCAGGTTGCGGAAGCCGTCGACGAAGCGGAGGCAGGTGGTGAAGCCGACCTCGAACAGGCCGCCGAGGATGAGCAGGAGCCACGCCATGAAAAGGGGATTAGCGCCCGGGGCCCGGCCGCGCTACTCTCCGCGCCATGGCGGGGGAAGGCAGGACGATCGGCAACCGCGTGGCGCCGCCCCGCTTCATCCTGTTCGCCGTCGCCGAAGCCGCCGCCACGACGGGCCTGATCCTCTCCGGCCTCGTCGACACGCGCCAGGCGGTGATGATCGGCTTCGACGCCGCGGCCATCCTGTTCCTGCTCTCGTGCCTCACCCTCTTCGCGGCCGCCGATCCCGCCGCGATGCGCGTCCACGCCGAGCGCAACGACGCCAATCGCGGCCTGCTCCTCGCCGTCACCGGCGCCGTGATGGTGGCGATCCTGGTCGCGGTGGCGAGCGAGGTGGTCGGCGGCAGCCCGGAGCCGTTCCAGAAGATCCTCGTCCTCGCCACCTTGGTGCTCGCCTGGCTGTTCTCGAACAGCGTCTACGCGCTGCATTACGCGCATCTGTGCTACCACCCGGAGAAAGCGCAGCGCCGCGGCGGCGGCCTCGGCCTCGAATTCCCCGGCACGCCGGCGCCCGATTACGCCGATTTCGCCTATTTCGCCTTCACCCTGGGCATGACCTTCCAGACCTCCGACGTCTCGATCGCCAGCCCGGGCATCCGCAACGTCGTGACCATCCACAGCCTCGCCGCCTTCGCCTTCAACCTCGGCGTGCTCGCCTTCACCATCAACGTGCTCGGCAGCGGCTAGAGACCCTCGGCATGGACTTCCGCGGCCGGGACGGCGCGGGCGGCGATCCAGCAGGCGCCGAGGATCATCGCCGCGCCGGCGAGCGTGAACAGGCGGACCGGCTCGGCGAACAAAGCCCAGCCGTAGAAAGCGGCCCAGACGAAGCCGGTATATTCGACCGGCGCGAGGTGCTGGGCCTCGGCGCGGGCATAGGCCCAGGCGAGCAGCATCAGCGATCCGAAGGCGAGCAAGGCCGCGCCAAGGATGGCGGGCCAGTGGCCGGGCGCGGGGACGGCGGCGAGGAACGGCGCGGCGAAGAGGAAGCACAGGCTCATGATCGCGCTCATGAAGAAGGCGATCTCCATCGGCCGGGCGAGCTGGGCCTGGCGGCGCATCAGCACGATGTTGCCGGCGTAGAGGCAGGCGGAGAGCAGGATGGCGATCGAGCCCCTGAGCGCCTCGGGCCCCAGCCGCGCCTCGGCCTGGCCGGCGAGGATGACGACGATGCCGGCGAAGCCGAGCGCCGAGGCGAGGATCGCCCGGGCCTGGATCTTCTCCTTGAGGAACAGAGCGGCGAGGTAGAGGGCGATGAGCGGCGCGATGAAGGCGAGCGCGATCGCCTGCGCCATCGGCACCCGCGCCAGGCCCCAGAAGAACAGGATCGCCATCACGCTCGACAAGGCGCCGCGCAGCAGGTGGACCCGCAAGGCGGCCCGCCTTGGCCACGCGCTCCGGCGGGCGAGGAAGACGGCGCCGCCGAGCAGCGCCCCGGCCAGCGTCCGCCACAGCAGTGCGTTGTAGGCGCCGATGCCGAGCGCGAGGCCCTTCATCAAGGCGTCCATGGTCGAGAACAAGGCGATGCCCAGCGCCGCCACCGCGAAGGGTATGGCGATTCCCTTTTGCCTGCGCCCCGCGTCCATGCCGGGCGCTTAGCGGCACGCGCGGCCCAACGCTATTGGAGGCGCATCACCCCGCCGCTCATCTCGACCGACGAGAGGCGGTTGAGATAGGCCTGGCCGAGCAGGCAGATGTCGCTGCCCTGGAGGATCGCGCCGGGCACGTGCGCCACCTTCTTGCCGTCGACCGCGATCGAATCGAGCATCACGTCCTTGCCGAGCACGACGCCGCTCGCGCCCTTGCCGACCGGCTCGAACTGGCTTTCCGAGAAGGCGATGCCGATGCGGCGCGCGTCGTCGACCGGCAGCGCCACCATGCTGGCGCCGGTATCGACGATGCAGTGGACGAGCTGGCCGTTTATCTCGGCGTCGACGTAGAAATGGCCTTGGGGGCTGCGCTCGATGAGCGTCGGCCGCGCAGCGCCGGCCGCGGCGGTGGGGGCGGCGGGGACGGCCTTGCCGGTGGGCCAGAGCAGGCCGAGGCCGGCGCCGAGCGCGATCGTGGCGACGAGAGGTTTCAGCACGCCGCGTGCCTAGCGCAAGGACGGTGAAGGAAGCGCTAAGGCCGGGCGCTTGGTCCTCCCTGTGAGCGAAGCTCATGGGGAGGGGGACCATGCGAAGCATGGTGGAGGGGCAATTC
>JBJMTY010000100.1:0-12530 GCA_045811445.1 Allosphingosinicella sp.
AACTACAAGACTCACAAAACATCAAAGTGGAACAAAGCTACGACCGCGAAGACGAAATCTGGGAGTTCGAACCGGGCGACCGCGTAATTTGTGGGCTGGTTAAGCGATCGGGGGGGGAGGTGTTGGCCGCAATCAGCCGAGTCGATTGAAGCGACGACGCCTCGGACGAAGATCATATTTTTTCCTGACCGGGTGGCAGGCGTGATGAGCGGCAAGTAGGTTAGGCGGATATTATGCGGCTAACGGACAAAAAACGTGATCTGATTGCTTGTCTTATAGTAATGCCGATTGCTTTTGCTATCGTTTACTATTTTTCGGACCCGGACAGAGCGTTTGTTGCCGTGCTATCGGGCTATATGATTTATCTTCTCGTGTCGCTAAAGTGGGAGAGGAGATATGAGGTTCGCTTCTGGTCCGTCGTAAGTTGCTTCGTGGTCATACACGTGGTCGCTATCTGCGTAATAAATTTCCCCACCCTGACGCCGGCCTTGCACTACGCGCCAGCCGGCATCGTGGATTTCTTCGTCATGTATCAGCTCGTCAACTGGCTGGAGCGCCATGTCTGGGACGCCCCGGACCTTCGAGGGCCATAGTATCTTTCGCAGCGACGGCGGCGCAGGGAGTGCAGACGACCTAGATTCGAACGAGCGGCCCCGGCTTCGGGAAGGCGCTCGCAACGCGCGACCACTCGAGATACGGTTCGATCGTGAAATGGGTACAGGTTCAGCACGACCAAAGGCGCGAAGGCGTTCGGCATCCGCAAGGTGACAACCGTCGCTGAAGTTCCAGCCGGGGGCCATGGCCTGCGTGGTTCAAAACCAATGGGGTCTTGATATGTACGCTCATTCGCCAATGCCGGCCGTGACGCTGGCGAAGCTCGGTCCGAGCTCATCCGAGTGCCGGATCATCCAGCTGCCCTCCGAATCGGAAGAGGGGGATCGCCTGCTTCTGCGATGCGGCGGCTACGTGGCGACTGGTGACGGAATCCGTCAGGGGACCAAGGGTCTAGCGGAAAATCTTCCGGGTGTCGGGATAGGCGTTTCTGTCGTTGAGCTTGGTTGGGACCTGAACGTAGCCTTGAGGAAGAGGGTTGCTACGGTGGCAGATAAAGTCGACGACTCCACTTATTATACGAGCCTAACGAGAAAGTGGGGCATCGTCATAGGTGTCGTTAGTTTAATTAGCTCATTTGCAATAGAACACTATTGACTGCACAACAAAGGCAAGTTGATCGGTTTTTCTATCCTCATGTCTCTGTCTTTCCTTAGGACGTCCTATTACCAGCTTAGGCTGCCCAGAATACGCTTGTTGGTCTTGGCTTGGATCATTGGTCATATTTTCCTTAACTTTTTACCACTCGATGACAATACATATCCAGGGGCTGTCTTCATTCCGGTCGCGCTGGCTGACTATATCCTATTCTTCTTCAGTCTAAAGGCAGCTTATAATCGACCAACGGCGTAACAAGACAAGGTGGCGTACGATTGCGAGATTTCAGGACGCCAAGATGCCGCACATCAACGGGGGGACGAGCGGCACGCCCGTGCTCGCGGCCTACGGCTATGACGACCTGGGCGGCGCACCAGCCTCGCGCGCGGCGAGGGCACGACCACGAGCTACGGCTACGACGCCGTGTCGCGGCTCCAGGCTATGGCCCGGTCTCGTTGGGGGGCGCAAACATTCACGCATCCGAGGGTGGCCGCACCTGAGGCGACATCTCCGGTAGCGGTGAAGCGGCACTGCCCGTCGCCGCAGTCGCCATTGGTTTTCGACATGTCAACCGAACCCCGAAGCAGGGTTCTTCAGGGTGCTGAGAGGGATTATGAAATATTGTGAAAGATATTTATATCGTCCTGCCAGTTCGGCGTTGGTGGCAGCCAGCATTATAGTCCCTAGCCTATTGTCGTGGGCGTTTGGCTGGCAAACGGCAGCCTTCGCGGCAGGCTTGCCATTTTATGGCGCGCTGGTAATTTTAACTTATCTGCGCCTTCGAGATGCATCGGTTTCCAATTTGTGGCTGATCCTCATGATCTTCATATTCCACTTCGGCCCAAAGTGGGAGATCGGTGCCGTGGCGCTCTACCCGAGCGGACTGATCAGCTTGATACCTGTCGCGACAGGTTGGGTAGCGCGCGATGGTCGCACCGTGCCGACCGAAATGCATTAGCCCGATTTCGGAGAAACCCGTACCATGCTCACACTAAGGCTATAAACGAAGCTGAAAAATAGCAAAAGAGCGCTACGCCAGCGGCCTTACCCATAGCGCCAGGTGCAATACTCGGTGAAAGACCTTTATATTGCCATATCCATCGTCGTATTCGTTGGCCTCTTTGTTGTCGACATGCACAGTAGGGAGGTGGGTTTCGTAGCGATCGTCAGGGATAAGCTCGGAAAGAACAGCGATGAGCGATATATAAGCCGGCTTATTCACGAAAGTATTCTATATAGGATTTCTGCTGTCCTGGCGGTGATGCTCGTCTTGTCAGGGGCCGCTCTTGGGCTGTGGTACAAGATCACGAATGCGTCGTTCGGAATATGGGGCATGGCAGTGCCAGCCGTCTTGATGCTGGCCTGCTTTGCCATTCGGCTGGCGGCGTTCCTGAGGATCGTGAAGAGCGAATAATGACTGAAGCTTTGAAAGAACCGCCCCCAGGATGCTAAAGGCCTACGCCGTCGCAGTATTTTATTCGCTGTACGCAATTACAGCGGCAGCTTTGCTCTGGATGTCATTTCAACCATCTTTCAATAGTCGCATCATTGCTCTTTCGTCATCTGCTCTAGCAACGATTTCTCTGTTATATAGTATTTTTGCGTGGCGGGGCAGGAGGTGACGTCGGCGGCGATCCAGTGAGCCACCGTATCCGCTCGGCTGCCAAGGTATTCGTTGACGGCATCGCTATACGAATCCACACATCAATGGTCCTCCACGTCCCTCGGCGAAATTACGGGAAGGCTGGGGCCATAAGGATGGAGACGATGACAAGATTTAAATCTATTTGCCTAAGCCTGTTTGTTATAGTTTTAGTCCTTTCGGTCTGCCAGGCCTACTATTTCACCGGGCCCAGACCTGGCCCCTCGTTGGACGATTCTATGGATAATATGATCTATCTCCCGCCGTTCAATCTCATGACGATCGCCTTCGCCAAGGGCATCAATCCCTATGCCGCTGTTCCGGCCAACCTCGTTTTTGGTTTCGTTCTTCTCGTGCCGTTCCTCCGGCTGAGACGGACGCATCCCATCGGCGGCGCATTCGGAACGTTGGGCGCCTGGCTCGTGGCGGCCGTTTTGGGAAGCTATTTCATCCAGCGTGCCGTGTGGGGAGTTTGACGGCGGACCAGCGTAACGGCGTAGACGATAGCGGTCTCGATGGCCGCCGCGTCCTCCACACCGACGAGCGCGGCTCGGTTTCCCAGCATCTGACCCCACACGCGCAAGCGCGAAATAGTCTCTGATGACGGTATCGAATGGCCGTGGGTGCAAGAGCGATTGCAGGATCCCGGAATGCTCCAAGTGAAACAAGGCTGCGGCTTGGCGCTCTTCCTTCTCCTCGCGGCGTGCGGTGCGCAGCCGGAGCAGACGCCATTTGCTGCAAAATGACGCTATGCTAACGCTCCTATTCATTGTCGCGGGACTCGCCGCGGTCCCTGTTGGCGTCTATCTGACGCTTAGCCGAGGAAGCGACAAGTCGTCACAATGAGTGACCGGGACGACGACGACCACTTTGCTGCGCCGCTACGTCCACGGTCCCGGCGACGGCGAGGCGCTGGTCTGGCGCGAGGGCTCGGGCCCGTCCGACCGCCTCTGCCCGTCGTGACATGCAAAAGGGCGTCATGGTAACCCCGATCCTGCACAGCCCGGGGCGCTTCTGGAGGGCTTTGTAGTCGTGCTCGCAAGGATTCGACGATTGACCGGTCGCACCCGCAAAAGGGGCTCGAGAGCGCGAACACCCCGCGATCGAGCGATGCCCACGCCTGGGGCGGGCATTACAATTTGGCTCGTATCGCTCGCTTCGGCGACGGGCGCCGCCTGTGCCGCAGGAGCGCCGGTGGCGGATGATCGCCATTATCCCGTGGAAGTCATCGGCCGAGTGAAATTCGGCCGGGAGATAATGATCCGCGATGTTCAAATAATACGGGGTCCACCCGGTCTGGACGCGACGCCTTGTCTCAGTGTCGAGGTAGGCAATCACAAGGCGCGGCTCGATCTGAAACGGATGAACGGCCGGAGGATCAGGGCCTCGGGGGACACCATCGACTTTTTCGCTGAAGTTAGAGCGGATCCGATTGCAGCGACGATCAGCCCTATGCAGAACACCTGCGGCAACATGTATATTCTGCTGATCGAACGGGTGGCGAGGGCCTCGAGGTAAACGCTCTATTGGAACGATCTCAATGGCCCCTGATGGTGCGTGACGGCGACCGGCCGGTGACCCCAATATGCCGTCTCGGGCTCGGCGAATTGTGCGGGAGCCTATTTTAGTCATGAAAGGTATATGTTTTGCGGTCGCTTGTGCTCTGGCCTTGAGTAGCGCGGCGCTGGCAGCGAGAACTCCGCCGTCAAGGCTGACGGGCGTTTTGGTTTCGGGTGCCGGAGAGATGTATTTGTACAAAGAAGGGGCGCGTACCGACCTCCTTCCCGGAGACTGCACGACGCTTACGGCTCGATCCGTGGATTTGCTAAAGCAATATCGACGCCATGCCGGCCGCCGCGTGATAGTGAAAGGGAGGGCGCTTGGTTGGCCCGGCGGCCCCACCGTATATGTTGGCCTGGGCGGCAATGTTGTACGAAATTTGTGCAACTCAGTGGATGTGATCGTAATAGACAGCATAAGCGAGGTCGGAGCTCCCAGGTGACTATTTCGAGGGCGACAAGACCAGCTACACCTATGACCGCCAAGGTGGCCGTCTGGCTGTACGGCGCTGCCGCTCTCGCTGCGTGCGGCCGCGAGGAGACGCCCGCTTATTTCAACGCGGCGACGGGCCTCAAGCTGTGCGACTCCGCGCAGGTCCGCAACACGCCTTCGCCTGCGGACGGCCAAGCGGGCGTCGGCGTTATCTACACCGTTACGCTGCGAATGAATCCCGCGTGCGAGAACGACTTTTTGCGGCAGGTGGGCGAATTGACGGATCGAACGACTCTATGGAGGGATCACGGTATTTCCCGAGACGGCCGGACGCACGACGAGTGGATCAGCGTGGAAAGCAAAGACGACGAACTGCTTGTCACCTACTCGAGGTAGATTGGCGCTCAACCGCCGCACGCCTCGGGCTCGGCCGGGCGTGTCTCATCGGCCGTGGCAGACAATGCCCGTGCCGGGTCGTTCCGGAAGGTGACAGATGCCAACGATGTCGATTGAAATACTTTGTGTTGGAGCGGAGAAAGTCGAGTTGTCTCGGCATCCCGGTGTCGCGGTGGCGACAAGCAGGCCGCCCCAGAGCGACAGATCTCCGTCGATATGGCAAACCCACATCGACCGACAGGGAGGGGTTCTCATCCACCTCTTTGACCCTGCCTGCGAACACAAACCTCGCAGATGGGCATACGACATCGTGCATGAGTATGAGTGGGAGCGATTTCGGTTTACCAAGAGCGTAAGAGAGATGCTTCCAGCTTTTTTGATGGACATTTTAAATCAGTCGCCGGCAGGCAAGCTGTTTTTTTACTCCGACGCTCAATGGTCGAATGAGCCGGAGCTCCATGAGGAGTGCATGAGCATAGATGCTTTCATAGACGCACATGATACACGGACCATTCGCATGAACACGGCTTATTGCATCATTTAGAAGTGCCAGGCGGGCGGACCTGCTCGAGGCCGGCAACTGACCGGGGCATGAGGCCGCGACCGTCTGCTCGGCGAGACGCTAGCTCCGCGCCGCGGCCTCGATGATCGGCACGAAGGCGGCGGCGGTGAGGCTGGCGCCGCCGACGAGGCCGCCGTCGACGTCGGGGACGGCGAACAAGGCGGCGGCGTTGCCGGCATTGACCGAGCCGCCGTAGAGGATGCGGATGCGGGCGCCGGCGTCGCCGAAGCGCCCGGAAAGGGCGGCGCGGATCGCGGCGTGCATCTCGGCGGCGTCGTCCGGCGTGGCGGTGCGGCCGGTGCCGATCGCCCAAACCGGCTCGTAGGCGATGACCAGCTCGGTCTCGGCGACAAGCTCGGGCACCGAATGTTCGAGCTGGGACAGCACCTTGTCGACATGAGAGCCGGCGGCGCGCTCCTCCTCGACCTCACCGACGCACAGGATGGTCTGGAGGCCGGCGGCGAGCGCGGCTTCGGCCTTGGCGCGCACCAGCGCGTCGCTCTCGCCATGATCGGCGCGACGCTCTGAATGGCCGACGACGACCAGCTTCGCCCCGGCATCGACCAGCATCGCGGCGGAGACGTCGCCGGTATGGGCGCCCTTGGCCTCGGCGTGGCAGTCCTGCGCGCCGACGGCGAGGCCCCCGGCGCGCGGCACGGCGAGCGGGAGCAGCGTGAAAGGCGGGCAGATCGCGACGTCCAGGCCGGGCGCCTCGCGCGCCGCCGCGGCGATGGCGGAGAGCTCGGCGAGGTCGGCGCGGGTGCCGTTCATCTTCCAATTGCCGGCGACCAGCTTGCGGCGGACGTGCATGATGTCTCCCTTCGCGCCCCCTTGTCGAAGCCGCCGCGCCTAGCAAGGCGCCCCTCCCCTGCCAAGCGCGCCGCCCGCTTGCCCCTCGCCCGCCGCGCTTCTATGACCCGTCGCAATCCCACCCCAGAGCGTCAGGGCTTCTCTTTTCATGCTCACCTTTTTCCGCCGCGGCGTCATGGCCAAGCTCATGCTGGGCGTCCTCTTCCTCTCGCTGGTCGCCATCGTCATCACCGGCTTCGGCACCGGCGGCATGGGCGGCCTCGGCGAGCTCGGCGGCCTCGGCCAGAGCAACGTCGCGCGCGTCGGCGGCGAGAGCATCTCGACCCAACGGGTCAAGCAGGAAGCCGACCGCCAGCTCGAGCGGATGCGTCAACAGGATCCGAACATCGACATGGTCGGCTTTGTCCGGAAGGGCTTCATCGACGACATCGTCGACCAGCTGATCGGCGTCGTCTCGACCGTCGTGTTCGGCAAGGATCACGGCCTCGCCGCCTCGCGCAACATGGTCGATCGCGAGATCGCCAGCATCCCCGCCTTCCAGGGCATCACCGGCAAGTTCGATTATGCGGCGATGCAGCAGGCGCTGTCGCAGCAGAAGCTGACCGAGCAGGATCTGCGCGAGGAGATCGAGACCCGGCTGATCGAGCGCCAGCTGGTCCTGCCCGCCGCCGGCTCGGCGCACGTGCCGCTCGGCTTCGCGACGCAATATGCCGCTTTGCTGCTGGAGAGCCGCACCGGCAGCGTCGGCGTGGTACCGAGCGCCGCGATGGGCGCGGGCAACCCGCCGAGCGACCAGGAAGTGAAGGATTTCTACACGCGCAACATCGCCCGCTACACCATCCCCGAGCGCCGGGCGCTGCGCTTCGCCCCATTCGGCATCGAGGCGGTCGCCGCCGCGGCCACGCCCACCGCCGCCGAGATCCAGGATTATTACCGCCGCAACCAGGCCCAATATGGCGGCCAGGAGACGCGGACGCTGAGCCAGGTGGTGCTCCAGGACGAGAAAGCGGCCCGCGCCTTCGCCCAGAAGGTCGCCGCGGGCACGCCGTTCGCCGCCGCCGCCGCCCAAGCCGGCTACGGCGCGTCCGACATCTCGCTCGGCGCCAAGACAAGGGACGAGATGACCAAGGTGACCTCCGCCAACATCGCCGACGCGGTCTTCGCCGCGGCCAAGGGCGCCAGTGTCGGCCCGCTCCGCTCGGGCCTTGGCTGGCACATAGTGCGGGTCGACGACGTTAAGCCGGCCAGCGTCAAGCCGCTCGACGCGGTCCGGCCCGAGATCGCCGCGCGCCTGCAGCAGGAGAAGGGGCAGGCCGCCTTGGCCGACCTCGCCGCCCGCATCGAAGACCAGATCGAGGACGGCGCCAGCTTCGAGCAGATCGCCCAGAAAGAGCATCTCGCCATCCAGGAGACGCCGCCCGTCACCCAGGCCGGCCTCGCGCCCGACGCCGCCGGCTACCAGGTGCCCGCCGACGCCAAGGCCCTGCTCGACGCCGCCTTCCAGATGGAATCGGGCGATCGCCCGGCGGTCGAGACGATCACGGCCAACGCGCGCTTCGCCCTCGTCTACGTGGCGAAGGTCGTGCCGCCGACGGCGCCGCCGCTGGCGCAGATCCGCGACCGGGTGACCGGCGATCTCGCGGTCGGGCGCGCGCTCGACCGCGCGCGCGCCGTCGCCCAGTCGATCGTCTCGAAGATCAACGCCGGCATGGATCCGGCCGCGGCCTTCCAGCAGGCGCAGGTCAGGCTGCCGGCGACCAAGCCGATCAGCGCCACCCGCCGCGACATCGCCCGCCAGGGCCAGCAGGTGCCGCCGCCGCTGGCCATGCTGTTCAGCCTGCCGCGCGGCAAGGCGCGGCTGCTGCCGCTGCCCGACAATCAGGGCTTCTTCATCGTCCATCTGGCGAGCATCACGCCGGGCGATCCGACGAAGGAGCCGGCCGTCGTGCCGGCGGTGCGCGGGCAATTCTCGCAGATCCTCGGCGACGAATATGCCCAGCAATTCATGAGCGCGATCCGCGGCACGCTGAAGATCAAGCGCAACGAATCGGCCCTCGCCAAGCTGAAGCGCGATCTCGGCGGCGCGGGCGGCGGCGGGCAATAGCCCGGCCGTTGATCCTCGTCCTCGACAATTACGACAGCTTCACCTTCAACCTCGTGCGCTATTTGCGCGAGCTCGGCGCCGAGGTCCGGGTCGAGCGCAACGACGCGCTCACCGCCGCCGAGGCGCTGGCGAGCGGGGCGAGCGGCTTCCTGATCTCGCCGGGGCCCGGGGCGCCGGGCGGCGCCGGCATCTCGCTCGACCTCGTCGCCGCCTGCGCCGAGGCGCGGCGGCCGCTGCTCGGCGTCTGCCTCGGCCACCAGGCGATGGCGGTCCATTTCGGTGGACGGATCGCGCGTGCTGCCAGGCCGATGCACGGCAAGGCCTCGCTCGTCCGCCACGACGGCAGCGGCCTCCTCGCCGGCCTCCCCTCGCCGTTCGAGGCGGCGCGCTACCATTCGCTCGTCGTCGCGCCCGACGGCGTGCCGGATTCCCTCGCGGTCAACGCCCGCGCCGACGACGGCAGCGTCCAGGGCCTGCGCCACCGCAGCCTGCCGATCCACGGCGTCCAATTCCATCCCGAGAGCGTCGCCAGCGCCCACGGCCACGCCTTGCTGGGCAATTTTCTCGCGCTGGTGTGGGACGGAACAAAAAGCGCTTGACAGGGGTGCGTAACGTTTCCTAAAGGTTCCACGTTCGTTCCTTAGGGGGAAACCCGATGCTCACCCGCAAGCAATCCGAGCTTCTGACTTACATCCACGCCCAGCTCGCCGAGAGCGGCGTCTCGCCTTCGTTCGAGGAGATGAAGGACGCGCTGTCGCTCAAGTCCAAGTCGGGCGTCCACCGGCTGATCTCGGCGCTAGAGGAGCGCGGCTTCATTCGCCGCCTGCCCAACCGGGCCCGCGCGCTGGAAGTCGTGAAGATGCCCGACGGCCAGTCCGGCAAGACGACCTCGACGCTGCCCACCGCCGCCAACGACGTCGTCGAGCTCCCGCTCCACGGCCGCATCGCCGCGGGCATGCCGATCGAGGCGCTGGAAGGCCAGAGCAGCCTCCCCGTCCCCGCCGCCCTGCTCGGCCCCGGCGAGCATTACGCGCTCGAAGTGGCCGGCGATTCGATGGTCGACGAGGGCATACTCGACGGCGACTACGCCCTCATCCGCAAGACCGAGACGGCCCGCGACGGCGAGATCGTCGTCGCGCTGATCGACAATGTCGAAGCGACGCTCAAGACCTACCGGCGCGAGGGCCAGATGGTCCGCCTCGATCCGGCCAACCGCCGCTACGACCCGCAGCGCTACCGGCCGGACCAGATCCTCATCCAGGGCCGCCTCGCCGGGCTGCTGCGGCGCTACTGACACCGAAGGCGCGCCTCCCTTCCCTTCCGCCTCGCCAGGTCGGCAGGCGGTGGGAAGGGGGCGCGCCGCCGAGCCCGTCTCGAAGGCAAACCGTCTCGTAGGCAAAGCGGAGGAACCGGGCATGGCCCGCTTCAATTATGTCGAGCTTCCGGTCGCCGCGATCGGGCCGGCCAAGGCCTTCTACGAGGCGGCGTTCGGGTGGAGCCTGACCGATTTCGGCCCGACCTACGCCGCGACGCTGACCGGCGACACCGATATCGGTCTGCAGGCGGACGCGGCGGAGGCGAGCAAGGCGCCGCTCCCGGTCATCGACGTGCCGGACCTCGAGGCGGCCCTGGCCGCGGTCGAGGCGGCCGGCGGGCGCGTCGCGCGGCCGATCTTCGCCTTCCCGGGCGGCCGCCGCTTCCACTTCCTCGACCCGTCCGGCAACGAGCTCGCGGCCGTCACCGCCGACCATTGACCGGCGCTTGCCGAGGCGGTTGCAATCCGCGCCGCGCCCCACTAGATGGCCCGTCTGCCCGACAGGCATGGACGCATAGCTCAGTTGGTAGAGCAGCTGACTCTTAATCAGCGGGTCCTAGGTTCGAGCCCTAGTGCGTCCACCATTTTTCGGTTCTTCGCTCTTCGGCCCTCCGCTCGTGGGGCCTGGCGTTTACTTCTTGCTCGAATGCTCGGGCTTCCCCTTGCGCTTGGTGGAAGCCATTTTCTCGAGCTCCTTCTCGCTCATCGAATCCGCCATCGATTTGGACGCGCCTTGAAGCTTGCTCTTCGGGGTGTCGCCGCGCTTGGCGGACAAGGCGGCGCCGGCCGCTTTTTGCTGGGCTCCGGATTTTGCGGGCATTGTCGATTCTCCCGGTGCGGTCTCACCATCGAAACAAAGGACGAGCGGGAGGGGTTCCGGGTGGCGAAGGAGACCCGATCATGCCGCTCACCGCGATCGCGCTCAATTGCAGCCTCAAGGGCCGGGAGGACGAGCAATCCTCGACCGACAAGATGATCGGCCTGCTGGTTGCGGCGCTCGGGCGGCACGGCGTCGGCTTCAGCGAGACGATCCGGATCGTCGATCATGACGTGAAGCCGGGCGTCACATCGGATGAAGGCGAGGGCGACGCCTGGCCGGACATTCGCCGCCGCATCCTCGAGGCCGACATCCTCATCTTCGGGACGCCCGTGTGGCTCGGCCAGATGTCGAGCGTCGCCAAGCGCGTGCTGGAGCGGATGGACGCTGTCCTCAGCGAGACCGACGAGCGCGGCCGCATGCCGAGCTACGGCAAGGTCGCCGTGGTGGCGATCGTCGGCAACGAGGACGGCGCTCACGGCATCAGCGCCGACCTCTATCAGGGCCTGAATGATACCGGCTGGACGATCCCGGCGGCGGCCGTCTGCTATTGGGTGGGCGAGGCGATGGGCAAGACGGACTTCAAGGACCTTCCCGAGATTCCGGAGAAGGTCGGCTCGACCGCCGCCATGGTCGCGTCGAACGCGGCGCACCTGGCCGCGCTCCTCGGGGAGAGGCCGTATCCAGGCAGCGAAATCTGAGGGAGACCGGATGGCGTCTCGGGTCGAAGATGCGCCGCCGCTATGTAACCTGCATCAGGGCGAAGGCCGTGCGTGGCCGTTACGATAACGGATGCCACGCTATTTTTTTCACGTCTTCAACGATGAAACCTCCATCGATGACGAAGGGCAGGAATTGCCCGATCTGGAGGCGGCGCGGCAGCGCGCCACGCGCGAGGCGCGCATCCTGATGTGCGAGACCCTCAAGAAGGGTCAGATCGTCCTGAGCCATCATATCGCAGTCGAGGACGATCAAGGGACGTCGGTCTTCGACGTGAAGTTCGGCGAGGCCGTCCAGATCAAGATGTAAGTGCGACGGTCGCGAGTGGGCCGCGGAGTGCGGTCGCCGCACTATCGATCCGCCGTCAACCTGCGCCCGCTTGGCGCCTGCCCCCGCACGTTCATGAAAGGGAGGCGGAGCCGGTCGACAGGACAATCGCGACCCATCCGCACGTCCAGGGCTGCGGGCCGTCACCAAAAGCGTCGGCTTCGAGCGTTGCGGCACGCCGCCCCATTCGGCGCCGTGGTCCGGGCTAATGTTGCGGCCCCATCCCGCCCGATAGCGCCACTATTGATGCGGACTTGTTTCGGGTCCCTAGCAGAGGCTGGCAAAATTTTTACTTGCGTCTCTTGGGTGCTCCTCTATTCGCCAAGCATAGCCCAAGAGGAGCCACACGCCATGGACCCGCAACTTCTGCTCAATCTCACCGCCGATATCGTCGCGGCGCATGTATCCAACAACAAGGTGGCGACCGGCGAAATTGCGGGCCTGGTCGGCCAGGTCCACCAGGCGCTGGCAGGCCTCGGCGCTCCCGCCGGCGAGCCCGAAGCGGCGCGGCGCGAGCCGGCGGTGTCGATCCGCGCCTCGGTCAGGCCCGATTATCTCGTCTGCCTGGTCTGCGGCCGTAAGCAGAAGACGCTGCGCCGCCACCTCGCCACCGCGCACGGCCTCAGCCCGAACGAA
>JBJMTY010000101.1:0-3262 GCA_045811445.1 Allosphingosinicella sp.
GCGCCCTACGACATCGTCCGCAAGATGCGCGCCTCGATCCTCGTCCTGGGCCCGCTCGTGGCCCGCGCCGGCGAGGCGACGGTGTCGCTGCCCGGCGGCTGCGCGATCGGCATGCGGCCGGTCGACCTCCATCTGAAAGCGCTGGAAGCGCTCGGCGCCGAGCTCGAGATCGCTGCCGGCTACGTCAAGGCGACCGCGCCCAAAGGCGGCCTCCGGGGCGGGACGATCAGCTTCCCCTTCGTCTCGGTCGGCGCGACCGAGAACGCTTTGATGGCGGCGGTCCTCGCCAACGGGACGAGCGTGATCGAGAATGCGGCGCGCGAGCCCGAGATCACCGACCTCGCCAAATGCCTGATCGCGATGGGCGCGAAGATCGAAGGGCTGCGCACCGACACCCTCATCGTCGAAGGCGTGAAGCGCCTGCACGGCGCCACCTACGCGGTCATGCCCGACCGGATCGAGGCGGGCAGCTATGCCTGCGCGGCCGGAATCACCGGCGGTTCGCTCGAGCTGGTCGGCGCACGCAAGGACACCATGCCCTCGATCCTCACCGCCCTCGCCGAGGCGGGCCTGATCGTCGAGGACACCAAGGACGGCGTCCGCGTCTCGGCCGACGGGGGCCTCAAGCCGCTGTCGCTGTCGACCGCGCCCTACCCCGCTTTCCCGACTGACATGCAGGCGCAATTGATGGCGATGCTGACGCTCGCCGACGGCACCAGCCTGCTCACCGAGACGATCTTCGAGAATCGCTACATGCACGTGCCCGAGCTGAACCGGATGGGCGCCGACATCGAGGTGCGGGGCCGTGCGGCCGTGGTGCGCGGCGTCGAGCGGCTGATCGGCGCCCCGGTCATGGCCACCGACCTGCGCGCCTCGATGAGCCTCGTCCTCGCCGGCCTCGCCGCGGAAGGGGAAACCGAAGTCCACCGCGTCTACCATCTCGACCGCGGCTATGAGCGGCTCGAGGAGAAGCTTTCCGCGGTCGGCGCCGACATCGAACGCGCCGGCGACGGGTAGCTCGAATGCTGGACCTGGCCCTGTTGCTCGAACTCGAAGAGATCGAACCGCGCGCGACTCTGGTCCTTCGTCATCGGCCGGCAGAGCCGAGATTGCGAAGAATCCTTCCTATCCTGGCGGAAGAAGAGCCAGAGCTCTTCAACCTCTACCAACGCAGCCACAGCCCGCGTGCAGAATCCGCGGTGAGCCGCGCGCAATATATAGCCGCGTTCATAGGGCACGAACCCCGGCGGGCCGTCTTCGTGGGTCTGTATGAAAGGCGCGGGGCAGTAGCGATGACGCCGGAGGAGAGCAGGCGACATCCCGGCTACCAGAAGCTTGTCGCCATGGGACTTTCCCAATGGGAGGATGTCGATCCGAGAGCGACAGCCCTGCTCTTTGACCTAGCGCCCATGGAGCCGCTGTCACGCTGGAAAGGCAAGCTCGTCATCGAATGGCCGGGGTCGGACCGTGCGTGGTTTCGAAGGCCGAATGCGGACGGCAACCGCTTCCCCGTATTGGCCATCAACCAAGACTCACTCCTTGTCGCCGAGATGCCGACATGGCGCCAATTGTGTCTCGGTTGGAGCGACCTGCACGCGCTGCCACGAGCGTGGGAAGCGGCGCTCGCGCAATGGCGTGGCGTCTATTTTCTTTTCGATGCGAGCGACGGGAAGGGCTATGTCGGCTCGGCCTATGGCGCCGAGAATATTCTGGGACGCTGGCGCGGATATGCAGGCTCAGGTCATGGCGGCAATGTGCTCCTGCGCCAGCGCGATCCGGCCAGTTTCGTATTCTCGATACTCCAATTGCTCTCGCCCGACACGCCTTCGGAGGAAGTCCTCGCCATCGAAGCGGAGTGGAAGACGCGACTGCACACTCGCCCGCCTTCAGGACTGAACGCGAACTAAGAACAGCCTTCGCGATAGGCGGCAGAAATCAGCGCAGCACTTCCACCACGTGGATAGCGAGGCCGACGAGGCCGCCGACGAGGGTGCCGTTGATGCGGATATATTGGAGGTCCTTGCCGACGGCGTTTTCGAGCCGGCCGGTGATCGTCCGCGCGTCCCAGCCGCGCACCGTTTCCGAGACCAGCTTGACGATCGAGCTGCCGTAGGTCGCGGCGGCGCCGACGACGGCGCGGCGGGCGAACTGGTTGAGCGCCCGCTTGAGGCGGGAATCCTGCTGGAGCGTGTCGCCCATCTGCCTCAGCGCCTCGCCGAAGCGGCCCGCCATCGCCGCCTTGGGATCGCGCGCCGCGCGCAGCAGACCGGCGCGGCTATTCTCCCACAGGCCGCCGACCCAATCGGTGACGGCCGGATTGGCGATGATCTCGGCCTTCCAGGCCTCCACCCTGGCGCGCAGCTCCGGATCGTCCTGAAGGCCCGCGGCGAGCCGCGCCATGCCTTCCTCCGCCTTGGCGCGGAGCGGGTGGCGCTCGTCGACGGCCATGTCGATCGACAGGCGGCGCAGGCCGTCGATGATCGCCTCGGCCAGCTTCTCGTCGAGCCCCGCGAGGCGCATGATCCACCCCGCCCGGTCGTGGACCATCGCCCGGATGATCTCCTCGTTGGCGTCGAGGGTGCGGCCCGCCCAGGTGACGATGGCGTCGAGGATGGGGACGTGCCGCTCCTCGGTCATCGCCGCCTCGAGCGTCTTGCCGAGCAGAGGGGCGATCTCGATGCTGCGCAGCCGCGCCGCCACCGCGCTCTTCACCATCCCGCCGAGCCGCTCCTGGTCGAGCGATTCGAGGAAGTCGGCGAGCAGCCGCGAGGCGCCTTCGCGCATCCGGCCCTCGGGCGCCGGATTGGCGAGGAAGCGGCCGAGCGCGCCGGCGACGTCGACGCTGCGCATCCGCCGCGCCACCACCGAAGGGGTCAGGAAATTCTCGCGCAGGAAGGCGGCCAGCGTCTCGCCGATCCGGTCCTTGTTGCGCGGGATGATCGCGGTGTGCGGGATCGGCAGGCCGAGCGGGCGGCGGAACAGGGCGGTCACCGCGAACCAGTCGGCGAGCCCGCCGACCATGGCGGCTTCCGCGAACGCCTTGACGAAGCCGAGCGCCGGGTAGGCCGCGTCGAAGGCGTCGGCGGCGAGGAACAAAGCCGCCATCGCGACCAGCATCAGCGTCGCGACGACCCGCATGCGGCGGTAGCCGTTCGGGGCGGGAGGGCTCATTCCCTCCCCCAATCGCCCAGCCGGGCTTTGGTTCACTCCGCCGGCTGCGGCTCGGGCGCGCGCGTGTCGTCGCCCGGCTTGTAGGTGAGGA
>JBJMTY010000102.1:0-9095 GCA_045811445.1 Allosphingosinicella sp.
GCACGGGGAGGACTAGAGGGCCCTCCGCCCCACCATGACGAACAGGCCGCCCTCGCCGCCGAGGCTCTTCATCCACCCGATCTGCGCCAGCACGGACTCGAACGGCCATTCGTCCTCGGCCGGGGCGAGAAGGTCGTCGGGTTCGTCGCCAATCAGGGTCGAAGGGTAGGCGCGGACATAGTCGAGGCCGTTGGCGCGGAACCAGCGGCGGACCTCGGCAACCGAATGGCTATGCTCCTCGGGATGCCGATACTGGTCGCGCAGCCAGGCCTCGCGGCGCGCCGGCTCGGCCTTGCGGTCGCGCAGCACCGGGTCGAACGGGATCCAGCGGTGGCCGGTGGCTCTCGCGACGAGGCGACGGAGGCGCAGCGGGAGGCGCGCGTAGCGATTGTACAGGCCGAGGATGACGTGCCCGCCGGGCCGCACCGCCGCGACGATGGCGGCGAAGGCGGCGGCGGGATCGGGCGTGTGGTGGAGGACGCCCGAGCAATAGACGAGGTCGAACGCGCCTTCCCTCAGCGGCAGGCGAGCAAGGTCGCACTCGACGAAGCGGGCCTGCCCCACTCCGTAGCGCCGCGCCGCTGCGGCGCCGAGAGCGAGCGAGGCGCGGGCGAGGTCGCAGCCGACCACCAGCCGGTCGGCGCGGGCCAGATAGAGGCTCATCTGGCCGGTGCCGCAACCCACTTCGGCGATGCGCGCATCGCCCGGGATCGAGGCGTCGAGCAGCCGCGCGAAGTCGCTGCGCTCCGCCCGGGTGCGCAGCCAGGTCAGGCTGTCGTTGGGCGGGTAACCGGGGAAGGGCGCCTCGTTGTAGAATTTACGGACGATCTCGGTCCGCCCTTCCACGTCGGCGCGGAGCATTGGGATGCCGTCCGGCGCCGGCCATTCGCGGCCGCAGCTGCCGCAGCGCCATTCCGTCTCGAGCGCGCCGCCGCAAGCGGGGCAAGCCAGCAGCGCGACGAACGGCTCCACCCGGTCAGAAGATCGAATAGATGAAGGGCGCGAGCGCCTCGACGCCGGCGGCGAGCACGAGCAGCAGGCCGGTCATGCACAGGAAGATGGCGAGCGGCACCATCAGTCTCTTCTCGCCGCCGCCGCGCCACAGGCCGCGGGCGAGCGCGCCGGTCGAGCCGAAGGCGCTGCCCAGCACGACGAGCTGGCGCCTCAAGCGCCCCTTCTTGGGGATCATGCCATTTCCTCCAGTTCGACCGGCGCCGCGACGCCCCTGGGCCGCTTGCGCACCCGGATATTGCCCGCGACCAGCAGGTCGATGCCGCTGCGCCGGAAGGTCGAATAGCCTTCGGCGGCCGAGCAGACGATCGGCTCGCCGGCGAGGTTGAGCGAGGTGTTGAGCAGCACGGGCACGCCGGTGCGGCGGCCATAGGCCTCGATCAAATCGTAGAGGCGCGGCGCGAAGTCGCGCTCGAGCGTCTGGACCCGCGCCGTGCCGTCGACATGGGTGATCGCCGCCAAGCGCTCGCGCCATTCGGGCCGCACCGGGAACACCCCCGACATGAAGCGGGCGAGCCGGTTGCCGCCGGGCGGCAGGTCGAAGAAGCGCTCGGCCTCGTGGGCGAGGACGATCGGGGCGAACGGCCGGAACTCCTCGCGATATTTGATGTCGCGGTTGAGCCGGTCGCGCATCGCGGCGTCGTGAGGCGCGGCGAGCAGGCTGCGGTGGCCGAGCGCGCGCGGGCCGAACTCGCAGCGCCCCTCCATCCAGCCGACGATCCGCCCCGCCTCGAGGTCGGCGACGGTCTCCTCGATCAGGCGCGCATCGTCGATCGTCTCGAACGGGAAGCGGTCCTCCTCGGCGATGCGCGCGAGCGCGGCGGCATCGGGCGTCGGGCCCCAGAAGGGATGGTCCGGAAAAGGGCGGTCGGGATTGCCGAAATGGACGCGGTCGGCGAACAAGGCGGCGCCGATCGCGCAGCCGGCGTCGCCCGGGGAGGGCGGGACGAACAGCCGCTCGAAACCGGATTCGCGCAGGATGCGGGCATTGGCCACGCCGTTCAGCGCCACGCCGCCGCCGAAGCACAGGTCGGGGAGGCCGGTGCGCTCGTGCAGGTCGCGGGCGATATCGACGAGTATGTCCTCGGTGACGCGCTGCACGCTGGCGGCGATGTTGGCGTAGCGCCGGCCCTCGGGCGTGGCGAAGTCGATCGGCTCGTAGCGGCTGCGCGGGGGGCCGAAGAGGGACACGAACTTGTCCGAGAAGGAACGCCGCGCCGTCGAGTGGAACTCGAAATAGTCCATGACCAGGCGGAAGGCGCCGTCTGGCGTGCGCGAGACCAGCTTGCGCACCGCCTCGGCATAGACCGGCTCGCCGTAGGCGGCGAGGCCCATCACCTTATACTCGCCCTCGTTGACCGCGAAGCCGAGGAAGGCGGTGAAGGTCGAATAGAGCATGCCCAGCGAGTGCGGGAAGCGGATCTCGCGGTCGATGGCGATGTCGGTGCCGCCTGGGCCGCGCGCGCCCGTGCCGACGGTGAGCGTCGCCCATTCCCCGACCCCGTCGGCGGTGAGGATGGCGGCGCGCTCGGTCGGCGCGGTCAGGAAGGCGGCGGCGGCGTGGCTCTGGTGATGCTCGGTGAACAGGATCTTGCGCCCCGGCACCCCCAGGCGCGAGGTGATGATGCCGCGCACCCAGGCCTTCTCGCCCAGCATGTTCTTCATCGCGTGCGGGAAGCTTTTGTAGGAGCGCGGGAAGGTGCGCAGCGCGATGGTGAGGATGCGCTCGAACTTCAGCATCGGCCGTTCGTAGAAGACGATTGCGTCGAGATCGTCGGGCTCCAGCCCGGCTTCGTCGAGGCAATATTCGATCGCCGCGATCGGGAAAGCGGCGTCGTTCTTGCGCCGTGACAGCCGTTCCTCCTGCACCGCCGCCACCGGCAGCCCATCGACCAGCAAGGCCGCCGCGGCGTCGTGATAATGGGCGGAGAGGCCGAGTATCTTCATCAATATTGCCCGAGGCCGCGGCCGCTTTTGGGGTCGACATGCACCCAACCCGGCGCCTCGCGTCGCTCGGCTCGCTTGGCGGCGAGCGCGAAGAGGGGGAGCAAAAGGAAATATTGGAGGGTGAGGAGGATGCCCCCCATCAGCCCGCCGAGCGCGACGGCGAAGCGCAGATAGAGCTTCCACAAGCGGCCGAGCCGCGCCTTCCAGAGCAGCCAGCTTTGCTTCTCCGGGGCGACCCGCGCGAGCTCGTGCCTGGTGTAATTCATGTGGAAAGCCTCGTCCCTGAGGATGCGGGCGAAGACGTCGCGTGTGTCCGCATCGTCGCCGACGGCGTCGCGATAGGTGCCGAACCCCTTGGCCGCCGCGGCTTCGGAGAGGTGCAGGAAGGCGAGCAGCGGGCCGTCGCGGTCGCGTTCGACCGCCACGTCGTCGAGGCCGCGCTCGCCCGGCGCCAGCCAGTCCGGCTGCCACCCGGCTTCGCCCCGGTGCGCGCGCAGCAGCTCGCCGCCGCGGCGCCGGAACAAGTCCGCGTGGCGCTGCTCGTCGAGCGCGTGGCGGATGAAGAGGCGGCGCAGGCGGCCGTCGCCGGTCAGCTCGGCGGCGCGGGCGAGGTCGCGGCCGCCGTCGGCTTCCACCTCGGCGAAGCGCAGCAGGCGATGGCCACGGCGCACCGGATCGCGCCATACCCAGCGCTGGATCGGGTTGAGCCATGACCACATCGTCGATACCCCCTTCGAATCGAAGGCGTAACGGGGGCGGAGGGGCTTCGCAATGGGGGCGGCGGGGAGGCGTGGGGCGGCAGCGGCGAACCTCGTCCTCGGCCTGGCCGGCGCGGCCCTGCTGCTCCTGGCGCTGCGCATGGGGGAAGGCTGGGCGGCCCGGCATTTCCTGCCGGCCTGGGCCTATGGCTGGGACGCGCAGCTGCGCATCCTGCTCGCGCTGCGGCTTTTCCTCGCCGCGGTCGGCCTCGCAATCCTGTTCCTGCTGAGGCCGTGGCTGGTCCGTGCCTGCAAGTCGGGACGGGGGCGGCCGGCGCTCTTCACCCTGCTCAGCTCGGCCCTGGCGGTGATCCTGTCGCTCGCCGCGACCGAAGGCGTGCTGCGCACCCGCACCTGGCGCTCGGTCCAGGAGCGCTGGGACCAGGAGCCGAAGCGGGTTCGCGACGCCGATTATGGCTGGGCCTTCGCGCCCGACCATGAAGGCGTCGTCCGGCTCAACGGCAAGGCGGTCCATTATGCGACGGGCCCGTTCAGCTATCGTGCGCCGCGGGCGGGCGTCGGGCCCGATTTCGCCAGGCCCACTTTGGTCTTCGCGGGCGAATCCATGGTGTTCGGCTACGGCCTCGACTTTCCCGACACGGTGCCGGCGCAGGCGCAAGCGACGGCGGGCATCCAGGCGGCCAACATCGCGGTCAACGCCCATTCCACCGACCAGATCTATCTTCGCCTGCGGCGCGAGCTGCCACGCTTCGCGCGACCCGTCGCGGTGGTGATCCCGTTCATGTCGATCCTGTTCGACCGCAATCTCGACCGCGACCGGCCGCACCTCGACGCGGGCCTGGGCTGGCACCCGGCGGGCAAGCCGCCGCTGCGCCTCGTGGAAATGGCCCGCCGGGTCACACGCTATCGCAGCCTCGCCGCGATCGAGGAGGGGACAAGGCTGACCCGCACCGCGCTGCGGGCGAGCCTGGCGCTGGCGCGCGCGCGCGGCGCCAGGGGGATCATCCTCGTCCCGCAATATCTGCCCGAATCCGCGCGGGAACGGGAGGTCCGCCGCTTTGTGCTCGACGAGGGCGGCATTCCCTACCTGCTGGTCCCGTTACGGCCTGAGTGGCGCAGCCCCGGCCACGGCCACCCCAACGCCCGCGGCGCGAAGGCGCTGGCGGACGCCGTCGCGGGAGCGCTCAGGGCACGGCGCGAGTGAGGGAGAGGCCAGTCCCGATCCACGGTCACGCCTCGGGCTTGTCCAGCGCATAGCCGGCCGAGCGCACGGTGCGGATGAGGTCCGGCTCCCCGCCCGCGTTGAGGGCGATGCGGATGCGGCGGACCTGGACGTCGATGGTGCGCGCCTCGATTTCGCTGTCGCGGCCCCACGCGCCGTCGAGGATCGCCTCGCGCGAGAAGACCCGGCGAGGATTCTCGATGAGCAGCTTCAGCAGCCTGAACTCGGCGGGCTTGAGCGCGATGCGCCGCCCGCCGCGCGTCACCCGGTGGGCGGCGAGGTCCATCTCGAGATCCTCGAAGCGCAGGACCTGCCCGGCCAGCGCCGGCCGCACCCGCCGCAGCACCGCGTGGATGCGGGCTAGGAGTTCGCGGGGGGAGAAGGGTTTGGTGACATAGTCGTCGGCGCCGGTCTCGAGTCCGCGGACCCGATCGGCCTCCTCGCCGCGGGCGGTGATCATTATGACGGGAATATTGGCCAAGTCGACGAGCCGACGCATGCGCCGACAGACTTCGAGGCCGGACAGCCCCTCCATCATCCAGTCGAGCAAAACGAGGTCGGGCACCTGCTCGCGGGCGAGGAGCAGGGCCTCCTCGCCGTCGGCGGCGCGCACCACCTCGAAGCCGTCCCGCTCGAGATGGAAGCGCATCAGCTCGACGAGGGCCTCGTCGTCCTCGGCGAGCAGGATGCGGCCGCGCGCCATCAACCCGCCGTCGGGTCCGCGCCGCGCTCGCGCTCGGCGAGGCGGACGCCGCTGGCGGCGAAATGGACCATCTCGGCGATATTGGTGGCATGATCGCCGATCCGCTCGAGATTTTTGGCGACGAACAGCAAATGGGTGGCGGCCGCCAAGTTGCGCGGATCCTCCATCATGCAGGCCTGGAGGAGCCGGAAGATGGCGTTGTGGAAATCGTCGACCGCCCGGTCGCGCGCGCAGACCCGCGCGGCGCCCTCGGGATCGCGGACGACGAAGGCGTCGAGCGCGGCGCGGACCAGCTCGCCGGCGATCCGCGCCATCTCGGGCAGCAGCGACATAGCGGCGAGGTCCGGCGCCTGCTCGAGCGCCGCGACGCGCTTGGCGATGTTCTTGGCATAATCGCCGATCCGCTCGACCACGCCGGCGATGCGGAGCGCCGCCACCGCCTCGCGCAGCTCGAGAGGCTCGAGCGCGCCGTGGGCGATGACGCGGACGGCGCGCGCCTCCACCTCCGCCTCCAGCGCGTCGATCTTGCGGTCGTTGGCGATCACGACCCGCGCCGCCGCGGCGTCGCGCCGGACCAGCGCGCGCATCGCCTCGGCAATCGCCGCTTCGGCGAGCCCGCCCATCTGCGCGATCGAGGCGCGCAGCTCGTCCAAATCCGGGTCGGACGGCTTGGTTCTGGGTTGGATGGTCGCCATGGCTCGTGAATGCCTTGTCTTGCCCTATCGTGACAGGCCGATGACTCAGGGCCCCGCCGGATCTTCCCAGCGCGGCAGGCTGATCTCGACCCTGGTCCCCACGCCCGGCGTGCTGCGTATGTCGAGGTGGCCGCGGTGGCGAGTGACGATATGCTTGACGATGGCGAGGCCGAGGCCGGTGCCGCCGAGCGCGCGGCTGCGGCCGGGATCGACCCGGTAGAAGCGTTCGGTGAGGCGGGGCAGATGCTCGGCGGCGATGCCCTCGCCCTGGTCGGCGACGGCGAGCCGCACCGCGTGGGCGCCGTCATCGTCGAAGCGCAGCGCGATCTCGGCGTCTTCATGGCCGTATTTGAGCGCGTTGACGACGAGGTTGCGGACGAGCTGGAGCAATTGGGCGCGGTCGCCGGCGACGATCGTGCCGGTGCCGGCCTGCTCGACCGTCAGCCGGCAGCGCCGCTCGGCGAGCAATTGCCCGCACGACGCGCGGACTTCGTCGACCAGGCCGGCGAGATCGACCGGCTCGCGCGGCGGGTTGAACCGCTCCGCCTCGATCCGCGACAGCGACATGAGGTCGTCGATCAGCTGCTGCATGCGCTTGGCCTCGCCGTGCATCAGGCCGAGGAAGCGGTTGCGGAGCGCCGGGTCGCCGCCCGCTTCCTCGTCCTGCAGCGTCTCGACGAAGCCGAGCACGGTGGCGAGCGGCGTGCGCAGCTCGTGGCTGGCATTGGCGACGAAATCGACCCGCATCCGCTCGGCGGCGGCGGCGTCGCTGCGGTCGGTGAGCTGGACGAGCCGTCCGCCGTCCGCCAGCGGCGCGAGCGTGACCAGCCATTTGCGCTCGGTCTCGCCGATGCCCGTCACTTCGATCCGCTCGGCCTCGGCGCCCGGCAAAACTGGCCTCGCCAGCCGCTCGAGGATGGCGGGATGGCGCAGCGCCAGGCGCACGTCCTGCCCCTCGATCCAGTCGCCGAGCAGCCGCCGCGCGGCGGGATTGGTGGCGGCGATGCGGGAATCGCGGAGCAGCAGGACGGGGTCGGCGAGCGGCGCGATGATCTCCGCCTCGGCCGGGGCCGGGCGCGCGCCGCGGCGGCGGACGAGCAGCCAGCCGAGGATCGCTCCGGCGAGCAAGGCGAGGAGAAAAGGCGCGGCCATGGTGAGCGCCGTATCGCCTTCGGCCGCCAACATGAAGGGTCAGGCCGCGCGGCGGAACCGCAAGGCGCCGTCCTCGATCCGCCCGCGCTTCAAGGTGACGAGGTCGAAGGCGTAATTCTGGCGCAGCCGCCACGGCGCCCGGTCGCCCTGCCTGGGCAAGACGGCGAGCGCGCGGCGGACGTAGCCGGAGGTGAAATCGAGGAAGGGGACGGGCCTGACGTCGGGCCCCGGCACCGGCGTCGCGCTGGCATAGCCCTTGGCGTCCATATGGCGGATCAGGCGGCAGACATAATCGGCGGCGAGGTCGGCCTTCAGCGTCCAGGAGGCGTTGGTGTAGCCGAACACGTAAGCGAGGTTGGGCACGCCCGAGAACATGATCGCCTTGTAGGCGATCGCCTGGGAGAGGTCCTGCCGCGCGCCGTCGACGACAATCTCCGCCTCGCCCAGCAGATTGACCTTGAGGCCGGTGGCGGTGACGACGATGTCGGCGGCGATCTCCTCGCCCGAGGCGAGGCGGATGCCGCCCTCGGTGAAGCTCTCGATCGTGCCGGTGGCGACCGAGGCGCGGCCTTCCCGGATCGCCTCGAACAAATCGCCGTCCGGCACGAGGCAGACGCGCTGGTCCCAGGGATTGTAGGCGGGGGTGAAATGGGCGGCGACGTCGTAATCGGGGCCCAGCTCGTCGCGCACCATCTCGATCATCTTCGCCTTGACCCTGGCCGGGCGGCGGCGGGCGAGGCGGAAGAAGAACATCTGCAGCGCGACATTCTTGAGGCGGGTGAGCCGGTAGGCGAGCATCGGCGGCAGCCGCCGCTTCAGCCGCTCGGCGATCGCGTCGACCGAGGGGCGCGAGACGATGTAGGTCGGCGAGCGCTGCAGCATGACGACGTGCGCCGCGCTCTTGGCCATCTCCGGCACGAGCGTCACCGCCGTCGCGCCGCTGCCGATCACGACTACGCGCTTGCCCGCATAATCCAGGTCCTCGGGCCAGAATTGCGGATGGACTAAGCGGCCGGCGAACCTCTCCTCGCCGGGGAAGTCCGGCCGGTGCCCCTCGGCATAGGAATAATAGCCGCTGCACATCATCAGGAAGCGGCAGGTGAAGGCGCGCGGCCCCTCCGCCGTCTCGGCCTCGACCGTCCACAGCGCCCGCTCCGACGACCATTGCGCCCGCGCCACCTTGTGGCCGAAGCGGATGTGCGGCGTGACTCCGTGCTCGCGCGCCGTCTCCTCGACATAGGCGCGGATCGCGGGCCCGTCGGCGATCGCCTTGGCCTCGACCCACGGCCGGAACGCATAGCCCAGGGTGTACATGTCGCTGTCGGAGCGGATGCCGGGGTAGCGGAACAGGTCCCAGGTCCCGCCGATCGCGCCGCGCGCCTCGAGGATCGCGTAGCTCTTGTCCGGGCATTTCATCGCCAGATGGCACGCCGCCCCGATGCCCGACAGCCCCGCGCCGACGACGATAACATCGAAATCCCCACCCATGACGCGAGAGGTCGCGGTCGGCCGGGGCCTTGTCAATGCGCGGCCTTGCGGTAGAGCGAAAGGCGACGCTCAGTCCTCCCTGCGGCGAAGCCGTGGGGAGGGGGACCGGGCGGAGCCCGGTGGAGGGGCCGACGGCGCCGAGGGCCCCACCACCCCAC
>JBJMTY010000103.1:0-1559 GCA_045811445.1 Allosphingosinicella sp.
GGGGCGGCTGATCAGCCCCACCGACTATGTCGTCGACGTCAGCGAATGGGGCTTCGCCGACGTGGTCGGCAAGGGCGTGGACGAGAAGCATGAACGACCCAAGCACCACTGACGCGGCGCCGCGCCGCGCGGTCCGGCTCGCCGCGATCGGCGACCTCCACGTCGCGGAAGGCGCGGCGGGGCGCTACCGGGCGCTGTTCGCGGAGATGTCGCAGGCCGCCGACGTGGTCGCCCTGTGCGGCGACCTCACCAATTTCGGCAAGGTGAGCGAGGCGGAAGCGCTCGCCGAGGACCTCGCCGCCTGCACCGCGCCGATGGTCGGCGTGCTCGGCAACCACGATTACGAGAGCGGCTGCGCCGAGGAGGTGACGCGCATCCTCGAGCAGGCCGGCGTGACCATGCTCGGCGAGCAGGCGGCGGTGGTGGAAGGAATCGGCTTCGCGGGGGTGAAGGGCTTCGTCGGCGGCTTCGGGCGCGGCGAGCTCGGCGCGTTCGGCGAGAATGCGATCAAGGCCTTCGTCGACGAATCGCGCGAGGAAGCGCGCAAGCTCGAAAACGCGCTGCGCTCGCTGCGCACCGCGCGCACCGTCGCCGTCCTCCATTACGCGCCGGTGCCCGACACGGTCGAAGGCGAGCCGCTCGAAATCTACCCGTTCCTCGGCTCGTCCCGCCTCGCCCACGCCATCGACCGGTTCGACAACGTCACCGCCGTCGTCCACGGCCACGCCCATCGCGGCACCTACGAAGGGCGCACGCCGGGCGGCGTCCCGGTCTATAATTGCGCGCAATATGTCGTCGAGCCGGCCTTCGGGCGGCCCTACGCCTTGCTGGAGATCTAGGCCTTGGGCGGGGGGCCGGGGGCCGCGGCCGGCGGCGGCGGCTCCATCAGCGCACTGGTCTCCAGCGTATCGAGCGCCTGGCGCGCGGCGACGTAGCGGCGGGCCTGGTCGATCCACGGCTGGGCCTTGTCGCGGCCGGGCAGGCGCAGCACCTCCACCATCGCCACGTCGACCTGGCCGCGCTGGAGCGCGAGCTGCGCGCGCCGCAGCCGCTCGTCGGGGAGCGTCGAGGGCGTGCCTTCGCGGCGGATGGTGATGAGGCCGCCCAGCTCGGTGCGGAAGGCCTGCCACCAGCTTTGCTGGGGGCCGCCGCCGGTGAGGTGCGGGGTCAAATCCTGGAGGCCCGCCTGGAGCTGCTGGAGCGTCACCGGCTGGTGCGCCGCGGTCAGCACGGCCGCCACCGCCTGCGGCTGGGTCGCGGCGAAGCGCTGGCGCAGGATCGCCTCGATATAGCCCAGACCGGCGCCGCGATCGAGCGCGCGGCGGGCGGCGAAGGCGACGAGCAGCGCTTCGGCCCGGTCCGCATTCCCCACCGCCACGCGCGACTGGACGTCTATCTGGGCAAGCCGTTGCTCCAGCGCCCCCACCCGCCGCGTCGTCTCCGGATCGATGACCAGCCGCGGGCTGTCCGGCGGCACCAAGGTCTCCGGTCCGGGGGGCGCCGCAGGCGACGGCTCTTCGCTGATGGTGGTCGGCTGAGACTGGGCCGGCGCTGGGTCA
>JBJMTY010000104.1:0-21507 GCA_045811445.1 Allosphingosinicella sp.
CGCCAACGCCCGCAAGGTGGTGACCCGCGTTCAGATCCTCGAACACGTGTGGGACTACACGTTCGCCGGCAACGCAAGCGTCCTCGAGACGTACATCAGCTACCTGCGGCACAAGGTCGACGCGTTCGAGCCACCGCTGATCCACACGGTCCGCGGCGTCGGCTACTCACTGCGTCTCCCACCCGGGAAGTCGGCGGGATGACCGAGGGCGCTCCCAGGCTCGTCTGAGCAAAGAGCTCGATCATCGGTCCTACCAACGACAGGAGGACCGATGACGACCAGCCCCACTCCGCCAGGCCGGCCGCGGCGCCGGTCTTCTTGCCCGGGTCCGGGTTCATCGCGGCGATGACTGCGCCCATCGCCGCGCCATAGGCGAAATGGGCGGCGGTGGTGACGTCCCTGGCCGCTTCGTCCGGCAGCTTCAGGCCGATCTGCCGAGAGCCCGAATCGACGATCTCGCGCGGCGTCAGCGGGTAGCGCTCGCGCGCCGGCAGGCGGCGGTGCATGCGGCGCATCGCGGCCGTCATCGCCATCGTGCCGACGAAGCCGGCGATGCCGCCGAGCAGCAGCCGCGAGCCGAGCCTGATTCTGTCGTCCTTCAAAGACCCATCTCCGGCCTGGCGATCATGAGCCAGAATATCGCCAGGACCGCTGTAAAGGCCGGGAAGCCGAATGCGAACCACCAGCGGTAGAGGCGGCGATATTCGGGCGGCAGCGCCTCGCCCGCCGCGGCCGCTTGCTCCGCCAGCCGCCGCATCCGCGCCTGCATCCACACCACCGGAAGCCAGAAGATGCCGGTGAGGACATAGAGGCCGATCGAGAGGATTATCCACCCTTCGCTGAGCGCGTAGCCGGCGGCGCGGGCGAGCAGGAGCCCGGTGACCGGCTGGGCGATCACGGCGGTGGTCGTGAAGACCAGATCGGCGATGACGACGATGCGGGCCACCGCGGCGATCACCCGCGCGTCGCCGGTCCGGTGCGCCATCAGCATGAAGAAGGCGATGCCCGCGCCGGTGCCGAGCAGGACGGTGGCGCCGAGGACGTGGAGCCATTTGAGGAGGAGGTAGGCGCTCATCGTTCGTCCAGGATCGCGAGGCAGAGCAGGTTCAGGACGAGGATCGGCCAGATCTTCATCATCGGCCCGAGCGGGTCGGCCCACAGCCCGGGCAGCAGCAAGGTGCCGGCGGCGACATAGAAGAGCGAGACGCCGAGCGCCGCGATCAGGCCGAGCTTGGCGGTCGGGCGCCAGGCGATGAGGCAGGCGACGACAAGGTCCGTGAGCGCGCCCGCGACGACGCTCGGCCCGCTCAGCGGCCCGGCGCCGGCGCGCCGCATATAAGCGGCGGCGAGTTCGTAGCCGGGGCCGACGGAGACGAGGAAGGTGGCGAGCCAGAACAGGATGAAGGTGCCGAGCGCCACCGGCTTCAGGAAATAGAGGCGCGCGAACCATCTTTCCTGCACCGAGGCCGGCTCGGCCGCCAGAGCGGCGGCGAGCGAGCGCGGCGCGATCCCGGTCAGCCGCGTCCACTCGCGATTGTCGCCGACCGCGCCGCGGACGATCTCGCGGCGGGCGGTAGTGCGGATCGGGGGCCGCCAGCCGAGGCGCGAGACGAGATCGCCGAGCCGGTAGACCAAGGCCAATACCCAGCCGGGAACCGAGACGAGCCGCGCCGGCTGCCAGCCCAGCCAGCCTCGGTAAAGGGCGACGACCTCCTCGAACCGCAGCCGGTCCGGGCCGGAGAGCTCGAGGACGATACAGGGCGGCGCTTCCGGCCCGAGCAGGCGCGCGACCGTCTCGGCGACGTCGTCGAGCTGCACCACGCCGAGCGGTCCCGCTTCGGGCGTGCGCGGCAAAACGGGCGAGGCGGCGAGGCCGCGGAAGAGGGCGCTGCCGCCATAAGCCGGGCGGCCGACCACCACAGAGGGACGCAGGATGGCCCAGTCCAGGCCGCTCTCCTCGAGCGCCCGGTCGCCGTCCGCTTTCGTCGCGGAGAAGCGCGTGAGCGCGCCGCGGTCCACGCCCATGGCCGAGAAATGGATCACCCGCCTGACGCCGGCCGCCTCGCAGGCCGCCCACAAAGCGCGCGGCGCGGCGTCGTGCACGGCGGCCGTCGAATCGCGGGCAGTGTCCTGAAGGGCGCCGGCGCAGTTCACGATCGCCTCGATGCCGGCGAGGTGCGGCGCCCAGGCGGCCGCGTCCGTGGCGCGCCTGAGATCGAGCGCCACCCATCGGTCCGCCGGGACGCGGCGCGTCAGGGCCCCGAGCGAGCGGGCAACGCCGACCAGCTCATGCCCTTCCCGCTTCAGCCGCGCGGCAACGGCCGAACCGATGAGCCCCGTCGCGCCGATCAGAAGCACCCGCAAGCCGTCTCTCCCTTGCTGCCGCCCTTTAACACGGCCGCGCTCGGCGGCGTTCCGCTATCTCCAGTCCTCCCTGTCGCGAAGCGATGGGGAGGGGAACCGCACGAAGTGCGGTGGAGGGGCTGACGGAGCCTGAGTAAAGCCATGCTGCGCATGGTCCCCCTCCCCATGATGCTTCGCATCACAGGGAGGACTGGAAGCTTATTCGTACCTTAGCGCGTGGATCGGGTTGGCGCGGGCGACCTTGAGGGCGTGGCTGGCGATGGTGCCGAGCGCGATGGCCAGGGCGAGCAGGCCGGCGAGGAGGAACGGGATCGGGCCCAGCACGATGCGAGCGTCGAAGCCGTTCAGCCAGTCTCGCATCACCCACCAGGCGACCGGCCAGGCGATCAGGTTGGCGATCATCACCGGCTTCGAGAATTGCCAGGCGAGCAAACGGACGATGTCGCGGCTGCGCGCGCCCATCACCTTGCGGATGCCGATCTCCTTGGTCCGCCGCTCGGCGGTGAAGGCGGCGAGCCCGAACAGGCCGAGGCAGCCGATCACCACCGCGAGCAAGGCGAAGGCGCCGAACAATTGGCCGCGCGCCTCGTCGCGCTCGTAGAGGCGCTTGACCCGGTCGTCGGCGAAATCGGCGCGGAACGGCACGTCGGGGACGAGCCGCTTCCACACCCGCTCGACGTCGGCCATCACCATTTTGGGCTCGGCATCGCCGTAGCGCAGGATCATGGCGTTGAACCCGTTCTTCGCGTTCAAATACATGATCGGCTGGAGCGGATCGCGGACCGAGCGGAAGCGGGCGTCGTTGACCACCCCGACGATCGTGCAATTGGCGAGGCCCAATTCGGGCATGCTGAGCCCCGCCTGGATGGTCTTGCCGATCGCCGCCTGCGGATCCTTGTAGCCGAGCCGCCGCGCCGCGAGCTCGGAGACGACGATATTGGTGCCGCGTTTGACGAAGGCTGCCTCGGCCGCCTTGTCGGTCGGGAAGGGCGTGGTGGAATCGTCCATCGCCACTTTCTCCGAGAAGTTGCGCCCGGCGATCAGCTTCATGCCCATGGTCGGGAAGAAATCGGCGTCGACCACGTAGATGCCGAGGTCGATCCCCTTGGGATTACCGGGCAAATAGGTGGAGGTGACCGAATTGTTGCCGGGCGCGACGCCGATACCGGTGGCGGCCACCGCCTGGACGCCGTCGACCCGGGCGAGCTCGCGCTTCAGCGTCTCGACCGCCGGCTGCACCTCGCGCGCCTGTAGCCCCTGTATCTGGAGCAGGCCGTGGCGGTTGTAGCCCGCGTCGGCGGTGCGGGCGTAGAGGGTCTGGGCGTAGATCACCGCCGTGCAGATGATGAGGCCGATCGAGACGGCGAACTGGGCGACGACGAGCACGTTCCTGAGGCTGCCCGTGCCCTGCGCCTCGGCCGCCGACTTGTTGGCCTTGAGCACCCGGGCGGGCTGGAAGCGCGACAGATAGAAGGCCGGATAGAGCCCGCCCGCGGCGCCGACGATCAGCACCAGCAGCAGGATCGGCCCCAGCACCCCGCTTGCCCCCCAATAGGCCATGGCGATGTCGGCATCGAGGAAGCGGTTGAAGACCGGCAGGAACAGCTCGACCATCGCCAGGGCGAGCAGCATGGCGATCGCCGTCACCAGCACCGATTCGCCGATGAACTGGACCATGAGCTGGCGGCGCGTCGCGCCGAGTACCTTGCGCAGCGCCACCTCCCGGGCGCGCTGGCCGGCGCGGGCGGTGGCGAGGTTGGTGAAATTGACCACCGCCATGCCGAGGATCAGCAGGGCGACGATCGCGAAGGTGGCGATGGTGCGCCGGTCGTTGCCCGGCGTCATCGACGCCTGCTGCGCTTCGCCGAGATGGATGTCCTTGAGGTTGACCAGCTTCCAGTCCTGGCTGTCGCCGGGATTGGTCTTCTCGCCGCCGCCGGTGTCGTCGGGGATGTTGCGCTTCTCCCAGGCGGCAAGCTGGCGGTTGATGGCGTCGGCCGAGGCGCCGGGGCGCAGCTTCATGTACCACCAGCCGCCCTGATTGCCCCAGCCGGTGAGGAAAGAGGGCCGATCGACGAAGAAGCTTTCGGGGTCGAAGCGGGCGATCACGCCGAGCTGGAGATGGGTATTCCTGGGCAGATCGCGGATGACGCCGCCGACCACATAATCGGCGGTCTTGCCCTGGACGACGAGGGTCAGAATCTTGCCGACGGCATTCTGGTTTGGGAAACGCTTGTGCGCCTCCTCCTCGGTGAGGACGAGGGAATTGGGGCGCGCGAGGGCGGTCCTGGCGTCGCCGGCGACGAACGGCACCGGCAGGATGTCGAAGAGGTTGCCGCTGACGAAGCTGAAATGCTCGGCGTAGCTCGGCTCGCCCTTCTGCATGATCGTGGCGCCGGACGACGCCACGTAGACGGCGTTCTCGACCTGCGGGAAGTCCTTCACCAGCGCCTTGCCGGAGACGTAGCTCGTCATCTGGAGCTTCATCTCCTCGCCGCCGTTCGGGGTGGCGTGGTAATAATCCTGCAGCTGGTAGGCGCGCTCGGCGCCGGGAATCCAGCCGTCGTAGCTGCGCTCGTAGCGGACGTAGAGCAGGATCAGCAGGCAGGCGGCGAGGCCGAGCGCCAGACCGAAGATGTTGATGAACGCATAGGTCCGGTTCTTGGCCAAAGCGCGGACGCCGACCGTCAGATAATTGCGCCACATGGCCCTTCGCCTCCTATTCGTACCGCAAGGCGTGGATCGGGTTGGAGCGGGCGACGCGGAAGGCGTGCCCCGCCACCGTCGCCACCGCGATCGCCAAAGCCAGCCCGCCGGCGAGCAGGAACGGCGCCGGCCCGAGCGCGATGCGGGTGTCGAAGGCGTTGAGCCAGCCGCGCATCACCCACCAGGCGATCGGCCAGGCGATCAGATTGGCGACGATCACCGGCTTGGAGAATTGCCAGACGAGCAGGCGGACGATGTCCCTCACCCGCGCGCCGAGCACCTTCCTGATGCCGATCTCCTTGGTGCGCCGCTCGGCGGTGAAGGCGGCAAGGCCGAACAGGCCGAGGCAGCCGACGATCACCGAGAGGAAAGCGAAGGCGGCGAAGGTCTTCGCCCGCGCATCCTCGGCCTTGTAGAGCTCGGCGACGATGTCCTCGCTGAACTTGGCGTTGAACGGCACTTCGTCGGTGAAGCTCTTCCACACCCGCTCGACCTGGGCGCGGACGGCGGCCGGATCGCCGTGGAAGCGGATCACCATGTTGGTCTGGCCGCTATTGGCGTTCTGGAACAGGATCGGATCGAGCGGCAGCTTGACCGAGCGGAAGCGGCTGTCCTTGACGACGCCGACGATCGTGATCGGCACCAGGCCATATTCATTCTCGATCAAAGCGGCCTTGAGCGTCTTGCCGACGATCTCGGCCGGGCTTTTGAAGCCCATCCGCTTCACCGCGAGCTCATTGACGACGACGTTGGCGCCGCGCGCGGCGAGCGCCTTCTCCGCCTCCGGCTCGATCGGGAAGGGCAGGGTCATGTCGTCCGCGGGCCGGTTGGGGTCGAACCAGCGGCCGGCGACCATCTGCAGGCCCATCGCGTCCTTGAAGCCTTCGTCCACCGTGTAATTGCCGATCGTCCAGGGCTTGGGATTGCCGGGGACGAGCACGCCGGTATTGTTCTGGTTGTCGGTGGAAACGCCGATCGTGGTGAGGCCGACCGCGTCGACGCCGGGGATGCGCCGCACCTGGTCGGCGATCGCCTCCCCCTTGCCGATGAGCTGGTAGCGCGAAAGCTCGTCGACCTGGAGGATATGGTCGCGGCGATAGCCCGGATCGACGGTGCGGGCATAGACGGTCTGCGCGTAGATGATCGCGGTGCAGATGATGAGGCCGATCGACACCGCGAACTGCCCGACGACGAGCACGCTCCTGAGGCGCCCCGAGCCCGGCGTCTCGGCCGAGGATTTGTTGGCCTTGAGCACCTGGGCGGGCTGGAAGCGCGACAGGAAGAAGGCCGGGTAGAGGCCGCCGAGCACGCCGACGATGAGCACCAGCAGCACCACCGGCAAAAAGATGCCGCCGCCGCCGAAATAAGTGAGCTTTATGTCCGCGTCGAGGAAGGCGGCGAACGGGCGGATGAGCAGCTCGACCAAAGCGAGCGCGATCACCATCGCGACGACCGCGACGATGATCGATTCGCCGACGAACTGGGCGATGAGCTGGCTTCGGGTCGCGCCAAGCACCTTGCGCAGCGCCACTTCGCGGGCGCGCTGGGAGGCGCGGGCGGTGGCGAGGTTGGTGAAATTGACCACCGCCATGCCGAGGATGAGCAAGGCGATGACGGCGAAGGTGACGATGGTCGTGCGGTCGTTGCCGGGGCTCATCGCGCCGCCTTGGGCCTTGCCGAGGTGGATGTCCTCGAGCCGGGCGACGTGCCAATCCTGATCGTCGCCGGCGTTGAAATGCGCCTCGCCGCTATTCTCGTCGGGGATGTTGCGCTTCTCCCAGGCGGGGAGCTGCGCCTCGATCACCTGGGGATCGGTGCCCGGCTTCAGCCGGAAATAGAGCCAGCCGTTCTGGCAGCCCCAGCAGGTCAGGGCCTGCGGCTCCTTCGCCATGAAGGCGTGGATGTCGAGATGGACGATCGCGTTGATGCGCATGTGCGAGTTCTTCGGCAGGTCCTTGAGCACGCCGACGATCTTGAAATCCCATTTCTGGCCCTTGGAGATGAGCGTCAAAGTGCGCCCCACCACGTCGTCGGTGCCGAAGCGCTTGACCGCCTCCTTCGAGCCGATGACGGCGCCGTCGACCCGGTCGAGCGCGGCCGGATCGCCCTTCAGCAGGGGAAGCTGGACGGCGCGCAGGAAATTGGAATCGCTGAACAGGTAATTCTCGGTGACGGTCGCCTGGCCGTCCTGGAAGAAGACCGGATTGTTGTTCCAGGCGTAAGCGGCATATTCGACCTGCGGGAAATCCTTCTTGAGCGCCTCGCCGGCGGCGAACGGGGTCATCTGGAGCTGGGCTTCCTCGCCCGTCTCGCTCGATTTGTACCAGTTCTGGAATTGGTAGGTGTCCCGCGCGCCGGGGATCCAGCGGTCGTAGCTCATCTCGTAGCGCACGAAGAGGAGGATCATCAGGCAGGCGGCCATGCCGATGGCGAGGCCGAGGACGTTGATCACCGCATAGGTGCGGTTCTTGGCCAGCGCCCGAATGCCGACCGTCAGGTAATTGCGCCACATCTCGACTTCTCCTCCTCGCGGGCGCGCGCGGCGCCCCCTCTAGCCCCGCCGGACGACCGTCAGGCCGCGCGGCGCCGCTCGATCAGGATCTTGCCGTCGAGCATGTTGACGACCCGGCCGGCATAATCGGCGTGGGCCGGCGAATGGGTGACCATGATGATGGTCGAGCCCTCGCGGTTGAGGGCCTGGAGCATCTTCATGACTTCCTCGCCATGCTGGGTGTCGAGATTGCCGGTCGGCTCGTCGGCGAGGATCAGCTTGGGGCCGCCGACCAGCGCGCGGGCGACCGCGACGCGCTGCTGCTGGCCGCCGGAAAGCTGGCTCGGCCGGTGTTTGGCGCGGTGGGCGATGCCGACCTTGTCCATCACCGCGTCGACCCGGCGGCGGCGCTCGGCGGCGGGGACGTCGTGGTAGAGCAAGGCCAGCTCGACATTCTCGCGCACGCTCAATTCGTCGACCAGGTTGAAGCTCTGGAAGATGAAGCCGATATTCTGCTTGCGGATATCGGCGAGCTTCGCCTCGCTGAGCCCGGCCACTTCGACGCCGTCGAACACGTAGGAGCCGCTCGAGGGCGAATCGAGCATGCCGAACACGTTCAGCAGGGTCGATTTGCCGCAGCCCGACGGGCCCATGATCGCCACGAACTCGCCGTCGGCGATGTCGAGGTCGATCTTGTCGAGCGCGGTCGTCTCGATGGTCTCGGTGCGGTAGACCCGCGAGAGTTCACGCATCGTCAGCATGGGTTGAGCTCCTTCTTCATGATCCGAGGTCGAGCCGATCCTTGTCGGCGAAACCGGTGTAAGGGCTGGTGATGACGCGCTCGCCGGGCTCCAGCCCTTCGAGCACCTCGATATGATCGGCGTTGCGGCGGCCGAGGCGGACGTTGCGCTTCACCGCGCTCCTGCCGTCGGGCGCGACGACGAAGACGAAGGCGCCGCCGGTCTCGTTGTAGAAGGCGCCGTTGGGGATCAGCAGAGCCGGGGTGGGATCGCCCAGGGTCAGCCTGACCTGCAGGGTCTGGCCGCGGTTGAGGTCGCCGGGCTCGCCGCCGAGGAACCACAAATCGACGTCGAACGTGCCGTTCCTGACCTGCGGGTAGATTTTGGCGACGCGCGCCTTGAAGCTCCTGCCGCCGACGTCGACGCTCGCGAGCTGGCCGACCTGGACGCGGCCGAGATAGAATTCGTCGACGCTCGCGACCATCTTGTTGTGGCCGGCGCTGTCGATCTGGCCGAGCCGCTCGCCGCGCTGCAGCGACTGGCCGACCTGGATCGAGAAAGCGGTGAGCTGGCCGTCGACCGGCGCCTTCAGGTTGAGCGCGTCGAGGCTGGCGCGGGCGATGCCGAGGCTCTGGCTCAGCGACGCGTTGGACGCACGCAGCTGGGCGAGCTGGCTCGACTGGAGCCGCTCGTCCGTGACCTGGGCCCGGCTCAGCACCTGCGCGCGCCGCGCATTGGCGAGATATTCGTCCTGGCTGTCGTGGAAGGTCTTGGCGGGGATGAAGCCCTTGTCGGCGAGCGGCTTCTGCATCTCGAACTGGCGCCGCGCCTTCTCGGCGGCGAGCTGCGCCTCGATGACACCGCGACTGTCGTTGGTGCGGGTCTGGGCGAGATTCAGCTCCATGTTGCGCATCGAGTTGATCTCGCGCGACACGTCGGCCTGGCGGGCGAGGACGTTGAGCTGAAGATCGGAATTGCTGAGCTCGGCGAGGAGCTGGCCCTTGCGCACCATGGCGCCGTCCTCGACGTAGAGCTTCTCGACCCGTCCGCCCTCGACCGCGTCGAGATAGACGGTGAGGAGCGGCGTGACGCGGGCGCGCAGCGGCAGGAAGTCGTCGAACCGGCCCTTGGCGACGGTCGAGATCGTGACGCGGTCGGCGGCGACGCTCTGGCTGTTGCCGCTCGGCGCGAACCACCAGAAGAGGAGCAGCAGCAGGACGGCGGCGGCGGCGGCGAGCGCGATCTTGAGCCGCGCCGGAAGGCCCTTGCGGACCACCAGACGGTCCATGCCGCTGCCGCTCTCCGCTTTGGGTGCGCCGTCCCCCGTCTGCATCCTGATCACGCCCATCTCAGCCCTCGCTCCGGCTCACGCAGCAATCATCGTGCCAGCGCGCCGCTCCCGGGAGAGGGGGAGCGGCGCGCTCGCTATGTCCGGAATCGGACAAGGATGTGCGGTGACGGACAATCACAGGCTGACGGTGGCGCAGCCGAGCAGGGTGCGCGGCGCCTCGCTGGCGCAGGGGGCGGCGGCAAGGCGCGGCGCGGCGAGCGCGGCGTCGTCTCCGACCGGCTGCAGCGCCGACATCGGCATGAGCAGGGCGACGGCCGCCCAGAACGCGGCGAACAAACAGGTTTCCAGCTTACGCATCGAAAGTACCTCCCGAGCTTCGACCCCTTCGGCTCGTTACGGAGCATGGACCGTGCCAGCGGGCGGAACTGGCGGGTTTGCGCCGTTTCCGGCGTGCCCGGCCGCGCCTGGGCCTGTCCGGGCGCGGACGCCGGGCGTCCGGCGGCGGACGATTGTCCGCTCCCGGACGGTGCTGGCACGATTATTGTTTGTCGCTCTTCGGGCAGGCTGTAGGAGAGGGATTGTGGTGGAGGGGGGCAAGCCGTTCGGGCGCGTAATCGTCGTCGACGACGATCCGGACATCCTGCTCTCCGCCCGCCTGCTGTTGCGCGACCTGTTCGACGACGTCGCGGCGTTCGAGGATCCCGAGCACGCCCTTGCCGCAATGGGCCGCGACGCCTCCGACCTCGTTCTGCTCGACGCCAATTTCGGGCGCGGCGCGACCAACGCCGCCGAGGGCTTCCACTGGCTCGGCGAGATATTGAAGCGCGACCCGCAGGCCATCGTGGTGATGATCACCGCCCATGGCGGCGTCAACATCGCGGTCGAGGCGATGAAGCGCGGCGCCACCGATTTCGTCTCCAAGCCCTGGTCGAACGAGCGCCTGCTCGCCACCGTCCGCACCGCCGCGGCGCTGCGCAAATCGCGCGACGCCGCCGCCACCGAACGCCGCCGCGCGGCGGTGCTGACGGCGCCGGCGGCGGGCGGCGAGACGCCCCTGCTCGGCGCCTCGGCGGCGATGCGCCGGGTCTATTCGCTGATCGAGCGCGCCGCGCCGACCGAGGCCAACGTCCTCATCCTCGGCGAGAACGGCACCGGCAAGGAGCTGGTCGCGCGCGAGATCCACCGCCTGTCGCGCCGCGCCGCCAGCGTCTTCGTCTCCGTCGATCTCGGCGCCGTCGCCGAGAATCTGTTCGAGAGCGAGCTGTTCGGCCACGTGAAGGGAGCCTTCACCGACGCGCGCGGCGACCGCATCGGGCGGCTGCAGGCGGCGGACGGCGGCACCTTGTTCCTCGACGAAGTGGGCAATTTGCCGCTCCACCTCCAGCCCAAGCTGCTGACCGCGCTCGAGCAGAGGCAGATCGTGCCGGTCGGCGCCAACCGGCCGGTGGGAATCGACGTGCGGGTGGTCGCCGCCACCAACCTGGCGCCCGACCGGCTCGCCGACGAAGGCCGGTTCCGCCAGGATCTGCTGTTCCGGCTCAACACGGTCGAGATCGAGCTGCCGCCGCTGCGCGACCGGCGCGAGGACATACCCCTGCTCATCGACCATTATCTCGCCCTCTACGCGAAGAAATATGCCAGGGGCGTGCGCGAGGTGCCGGCCGACGTCATGGTGGCGCTCCAGGCCTATGACTGGCCCGGCAACGTCCGCGCGCTCCGCCACGCCGCCGAGCGCGCCGTCATCCTCGCCGGCAGCGACGCCTTCACCGTGGAGGATTTCTCATTGTCGCGCGGCGGCGCGGCGCGTCCCGCCGCGCTGGTCACGCCGCCCGCGCTCGAGCGGCGCGACGACCTTAACCTGGAGCGCGCCGAGCGGGCGATGGTCGAGCAGGCGCTCAAGAAGCACGCCTACAACATCTCGCTCGCCGCCCAGGAGCTCGGCCTCACCCGCGCCTCGCTCTACCGCCGCATGGACAAGCATGGCCTTTAGGGCGCGATTCGTCCTGGGGCTCGCCTGGCGGGCGGCTCTGCTGCTCGCCGCCGCGATCCTGTTCGCCGGCTCGCTCACGCTCCAGGGCCTGGTCGCGGCCCGCGTCATCGCCGCGGCGCTCTGCCTCTGGGCGGTGGCGGAGCTGTGGCGATACATCCAGCGCACCAATGTCGAAGTCGCCCGCTTCCTGGAGGCGGTGCGGCTCGGCGACCTGTCGCAGAGCTTCTCGGGCGGCGGCGGCAGCGGCTTCGGCGAGATCGGCCGCGCGCTGGACGAGGGCATCAGGAGCCTGCGCGAGGAGCGCCACCGGCTGACCGACGCCGGCCGCTTCTACGAAGCGGTGCTCGACGATGCGCCGACGCCGCTGCTCACCGTCGGCGGCGACGGGCGGGTGGAGCTGACCAACAAGGCGGCGCGGCGGCTGTTCGTCCGCCACGACGGCGTGCGCATCGACGATTTCCGCGAATATGGCGAGGCCTTCGCCCGCGCGCTCGCCGAGGAAGGCGCGGCGCGGCCCCGGCTCGTCCCCCTGACCCTCGACGCGATGCCGCAGACCGCGGTGGTCAGCGTCGCGGCCGTCCACCGGCTGGGGGGCATGGTGCGGGTGGTGGCGGTCCAGCCGATCCAGGGCGAGCTGAACGCGGTCGAGATCGCCGCCCAGAGCGATCTGGTGCGCGTCCTCACCCACGAGATCATGAACTCGATGACTCCGGTCACCTCGCTCGCCCAGACCGCCGCCGCGCTGATGCGCGAGGCCGACAAGGGCGCCGATGCCGACGTCGCCGACGCCCGCGCCGCGGTCGAGACGCTGGCGCGGCGCGCGGACGGGGTGATGCACTTCGTCGAGAGCTACCGCCAGATCAGCCGGACCCCGGAGGTCCGCCGCCGCGTCTTCGAGGTGCTGCCCTGGGCGCACGAGCTGGAAGCTTTGTTCCGGGCCGGCGACCGGGCCGAGGGGGTTGCGCTCGACGTCGAGGTGACGCCCGCCAGCTTGACCCTGGACGCCGACCCGGACCTGCTGTGCCAGGTGCTGATCAACCTGGTGCGCAACGCCGCCGAGGCGGCCCACGACCATGCCGAAGCGCCCCGCGTCCGCCTGGCCTTCCAGCGCATGGCCCACGGCCGGGTGCGGATCGAGGTCGGCGACAACGGCCCCGGCGTCCCGCCCGAGCTGCGCCAGGACGTCTTCCTCCCCTTTTTCACCACCAAGGCGAAGGGAACCGGTGTCGGGCTCAGCCTCGCCCGCCAGATCGTCCTCGCCCATCGCGGCTCGATCGCGCTGGCCGACAGCGACTGGGGCGGGGCGCTGTTCCGGATATTGATCTAGAGCGCGGCGATGGCCTCGGCGGGCACCTCGTCGGCGAGGCTGAGCCCGTCGAGGATGCGGGCGGTCTCGTCTCGGACCATCAGCATCACCCGGTGGAGGCGGCATTGGTCCTCTGTGATGCAATGGTCGCAGCTCTTGTGGGCGAAGCGGCTGGCGCAGGGCAGCAGGCCGAGCGAGCCGCGGGTCAGCCGCACGATGTCGCCATAGCTGATCTCGGCCGGCGGGCGAGCCAGCCAATAGCCGCCGTCGCGCCCCCGGCGGCTCGCGACCAGGCCCTGGCGGATGGTCTGCGACAGCATCACGGTGAGGAATTTGGGCGGGATGTTCTGGGCCTGGGCGATCTCGGCGAGCTGGACCGGCCCTTCGCCGTAGCGGTCGGCGAGGTGGAGCAGCGCCCGGATTGTATACCGCGTCCGTTGAGAAAGCATCGCTTCTCCATGGACCGCCGGTGGGGGAGAAGCAACGGCGCCGGCGTCAGGACCAGCGTCAGGCCCAGGGTCAGGGTCAGGCGGTGCCCGCCTCGCCCTTCAGATCGACCAGGCCGTCAGATTCGAGATCGCGGAGCAAAGCGAGGACATCGCGCTCGCACTCCGCCGGATCGACCTCGAACTCGCCCGCGAGCGCCTCGCAAATCTCGTCCAGCCGCTTTGGCCGGTCGAGCAGCTTCCAGATCGCGGTCGCGGTGTTGTTGAAGCCGTAACAGGTCCCGTTGTCGACATGGAGGGCGACGATCTCGCCGTCCACTTCCGCTTCGACCAGGCCCTCGCGGCGGCTCACCAGCAACCCATTCGACATAATTTTCCCAATCCTTTCACGCGCTCGCCTAGCCGCTTTGCCACGAAGGGCACAACCGCCGATGCGCGGCAGCTCGATTGACAGGACCGCCGCGCCATGCCTAAGCACGAGTCAATTAATCAGGGAGCGTAGTTCATGGCGACGAACGACAATGTAACACGCAAGCCGTCGAACGAGCGGCGGCTCGGCCTCTGGAGCGCCCCGGTGGTAAAGCGTCTCGCGGCGGGTTCGGCCGAGAACGGCTCCGGTCCCGTCTCCGACGATCCCGTCGACCTTTCCTGACGCGGCGCCGCCTGGCGCGGCCGCCTGCGGGTTCGGAAACGGAACGCTGAAACGAAAAGGAGCCGCCCCTCGGGGCGGCTCCTTTCTTTTAGAGCCTGTCTGAGGTCGAAGCGCTCCGCGCTTCGGCCGATGGCGTGAATCGGGCTCTCGATGCATAGGCGCCGACTTGCCTCAGAGCAGGAAGTCCGCCGTGGTCAGCTGGTGCGTGAGGTGGTCGGTCACCACCACCGCGACCTGGAAATCCGCAACGCCGTCGCCGTTGACGTCCCCCTGCACTTCCCAGATGCCGCCGCCCGTGTCGAACGCGCGCAACTCGCCGGCATGGCTGGTGAAGCTCGCCGAACCGATGAACGTGAACGCCTGATCGCCGGTCTGGCTGGTGTCGGCATCGATGTGGATGAGGTCGAGCTTGTCGCCCAGGTTGAAATCCTGGATGCCGTCCTGCTCGTTGAGATCCGATTCCGTCACGTTCTGGTAGCGGAACGTGTCGTTGCCGCCGCCGCCGTACAGCGTGTCGCCGAGGCCGCCGCCGAAGATGACGTCGTCGAGCGCGCCGCCGTGGATGACGTCGTTGCCGCCGCCGCCGAAAATGCGGAAGTGGCCGTTGGTTTCCGCTCCGCCGTTGAACGTGAAGGTCTCGTCGGCCCGCAGTCCGCCGGCGTTGAACGTCACCGTCTGCCCTGCGCCGACGTTGCCGTCGGCGGTGGTGATATCGTAATTGTAGCGGGCGCCGCCGCCGTAGAAACGCGTGTCCGCCGCCGACAGGAAGCTTACCGTCTCCACGCCGCTGAGCTGGGTCGCCCCGAAGGTCACCGTATAATCGCCGCGCAGCACGACGATGTCGTTGCCGCCGCCGCCGCTGACATGGTCCGCAGCCCCCCACCGGCCGGACTCGGCGAAGAAGAAGACGTCGACGCCCGCGCCGCCGGTGAGATCATCCACGCCGCTGCCGGCGTAGATGAAGAAGCCGCCGTCGGTTTCCGCGGAACCGTTGAAGGTGAAATCCTCTCCCGCCCGCAGCGTCGAGGCATTGACGATCAACTGGGCGCCGGCCGCGACGTTCGCGTCGACGGTGGTGACGTTATAGTCGTAGAAATTGTTGGCGATGTCGCCGAAGCGGGTGTCCGATCCGGTGAGGATCGCCAGCGTCTCGACGTTGACGAGGTTACCGGCGCCGAGCGTGAACCCGGGCGTATAGCCGCTGCCCTGGAGCGCGACGATGTCGTTGCCGCCGCCGCCGTCGACCTGATCGCCGCTGTCGAGGGCGCTGCCGAAATAGAAGGCGTCGACGCCGCCCAGGCCAGTGGCGGTGTCGTGCCCGCCCTGCTCGAGCCGGAAGAAGTCTCCGTTCGCCGTGCCGGTGATGACGTTGTCGCCGGCATCGCCGAACAGCAGATCCTCCGCGCTGGCGACGCCGTTGACGGTGATGGTGACGGTGGCGGTGTTGCCGCCGGCGAGCGTGTAGGTGAAGGTATCGGGAGCGGAGGTATCCACCGCCCCCGTCTCCTCGCCCGGGTTGCCGGTGTGGGTGAGGTAGTTGAACTTGCCGCTCGGATCGTAGCTGAACGTGCCGTCTGCGTTGAGCGTCAGCTTGGCGCCCGAGGCGAGCGTGATCGGCACGCCGACCTTGGCCGGATCGCCGTTGACCTGGCTGACCTGCAGCGCCGGCCCGTCGACGTCGCTGTCCGACGTCGTCGGATTGGCGTCGAAGACGTTGCCGCTCACAATCTGGTTCTCGTTGGTCGAGAAGGCATCGTTCACCGCGACCGGGGGATCGTCGTTCGCCGAGACGGAGATGGTGCGGGTGTCGATATCCTCTTCGCTGGTGCCGTCGCCGGTGAGGCCCGGGTCGGAACCGTTCAGGCCCTGATCGTTGCTGGTCACGGTCAGGGTGTCGTCGCCGTTGAAATTGAGGTTGGGCGAGTAAGTCAGGCCGTTGGTGGCCGCGAGGGTTGCGTTGATCTTGTCCTGGGTCTGAAGGACCGTGATCGTGTCCGCCGACTGGGCGACGATGTCGGCGCCGACGATTCCGCCCACGACATCGGTGCGGATATCGAGCGTGCCGTTGGCGACCTGGAAGGTCACGTAGATCGGATCGGTCGCCGGATCGGCGTCCGGATCGGAGACCGACATTCCGCTCAGCCACGCATCGATCGCGTCCTCGCCGGTGCCGATCGTGCCGCCCAGCGAGTTGACCGGCGCGTCGTTCACGCCGGCGATGGCGATGTTGAGGATCTGGCTGTCGACCGCGCTCCCGCCGGCGCCCTGGCCGCCGCCCGGCGCGCCGTCGTCGAACGTGTAGAGGATGCTGACCGAGGAAGGCGGGTTGTCGCTGGTGTTGGTATATTGGAGCGCGCCGATCACTTCGTCGACCAGCGCGCTGGTGGCGGGCGTCTCCAGGCTGGTGAAGGCGATGACGAGCTGGCCGCCGGCATTGGTGGTGATCGTCGCGAAGATCTGGCCGCCGGTCGTCTTGAGGTCGGAGCCGGAGATGGTGAAGTTCGCCCCGTTGACGAGGCCGAACACATCCTCCGGATTGGCGGCGAGGTTGCGCGCGATGCTGAAGCTGGCGCCCGCATAATCGCCCAGGCCGCCATTCTTGGCGTCCAGATCGACGTCCGATACGCCCTTGCCGGCGAGGATCGCCACCATCGTCTGCTCGGTCGCCTGAACCGGCTGCCCGACGCCGTCGATATCCGGCGAATCGTTGACCGCCGTCACGTCGACGGTGAGGGTGTGGCTGCTCGCCGCGTCGGCGCCGTCGTCGTCGGTCACCGTGAAGGTGATCGAGCCGGCGGCGCTGCCGTTGAGATCCGGGTCCGCCTTGAAGCTGACCTTGCCGGCGGCGAGGTCCGCGGCGGTGAAGATCGCCGGCAGCGTCGCCTCGACCGGGTCGGCCCCGCCGGCGCCGTCCGCGTCGTAATAGACCTTGCCGCCGGTGACGGCGCTGATCGTGACGCTGCCGAGCGTGCCGTCGGCGTCGGTGAACGGGAAATCGGCGGCGCCGAGCACGCGGAAGGCGTCCTCGCTCGCGGTGATCGTGGCGTCGGCGCTGGTCGGCGGGTCGTTGACGTCGGTGACGCTGACCGTGGCGGTGGCGACGTTGCTGTTGGAGGTGCCGTCGTTGACCACGACGGTGATCGAGCGCGAGACGTTGCTGCCGTGCGCGGTCGGGTCGTCGCTGCTGCTGGAGAAGGTGACGGATTCGATCGCGGTCTCGAAATCGGCGGCGCTGGTCCCGGCCGGGCCGACGAGCTTGAGGACGGTATCGGTGCTGGTCCCGTCGATGGTGATGCCCGGCGGCAGCCCGATGGCGGTCAGCTTGTCGCCTGCGACCGCATTGGTGATGGTGATCGTCGCCTTGACGATGTCGTCGCCCGCGTCCGCGTCGGTGATCTTGACGTCGGTGTCGCTGATCGCGGCGGCCGCGCCGCCCTCCGTATAAGCGGAGGCGAAGCCGGTGCCGGCCGTGACGCTGTCGTCGGCGTCGAGATCGAGGACCGGCGCGGCATTCGCGCTGGAGATGGCGAGCGTGAAGACGTTGGCCGACTGGTCGAAATTCACCCCGCCATTGGCGACGCCGCCATTGTCCTCGACCTGGAAGGTGAAGGTCGGCGAGGTCCCGGCGCTGCCCGCGGCCGGGTCGAAGGTGAGGTTGCCGTTGTCGAGCTGGGTCTTGGTGATCACGTCGCCGGCGCTGACCGCGACATTGTTGAGCTTGATGATGCCGGCGGCGGCGCCCGGCAGGGTGGTGATCTTCACCCCCGCAAAGAGGTTGGCGGGGCTGTCGTTGGGATCGCTGAACCCGGCCGAGAAATCGGTGGTCTGGAAGACGTAGGGCGTGCCTTCGGAAGGGGCGGCGCCGGAATCGGTGCCGACCGGCTCGTCGTTGACCGAGTTGACGGTCACCGCGATGCTGTCGGAATCGCTGGTCGCGACGCCGGTGCCGGTGGCGACGATTCCGCCGAACGTGTCGGTCACCTGCAGGTTGATCTGGGCCGAGCCGTTATAGTTCGCGGTCGGCGTGTACTTGGCCGTCGCCAGCGCCGTGTTGATGGCGGCGAGGGTGCCGTGGAAGGTCATCGTCGCGTCGGCGGTGCCGTCGCCGCCGGTGAAGGTGAGGCCGGCCAGCGTCGTCATCGTGAGCGTGCCGTGGGTCGCGCTCAGCGTCACGTCGTAGATGCCGGCCGGCGCGAGCGCCGTGTCGACGTCGCTGATCGACATGCCGGCGATGGCGACGTTGGTCGCATCCTCGTTGAGGCTGGCGGTGGCCGGCACGGTGCCGGTGACCGGATCGTTGACCGCGGTGACGGTGACCGAGGCGGTCGCCGTGTCGCTGCCGCCATGGCCGTCGCTGATCGTGTAGGTGAAGCTGTCCGAGCCGTTATAGTCGGCGGTCGGGGCATATTTGAGCGTCCCGGCGACCAAAGTGACGGTGCCGTGCGTCGCGGCGGTGAAGCCGGTGATCGTGCGGGTGTCGCTCTCGGGATCGGTGTCGTTGGCGAGCAGGGTGGCGGTGAGGTCGGTCGCGCCGGAATCCTCGGCGACGCTGACGCTGTCGTTGACCGCGTCGGGGTTCGCGTTGAGGTAGAAGCCGAAATCGAGCGTGAGATTGGTGTCGGCATCGGCGTCGCCGTCGGTGGTCGGCTCACCGCCCGAGGTGAGCGTGATCGCCTGGCTGGCGATCGAGCCGTCATAGGCGACCACGCCATTGTCGTCGCTGTTGACGTCGTCGTCGGGATCGGCCGCGCCGCTGTCGGTGATCAGGCCCAGGAGGGGCTTGCCGGCACCGAAGTTGATGGGATCGACCTGGACGATGTAGCTGCCCGCGGCGAGGCCGGTGAAGGCGTAGGCGCCGCCGGCGCCGCTGTTCACGGTGGTGACGAGGACGTCGCCCGCGTCGAGCACATTGTTGAGGTTCGTGTCGACATAGAGGTTGAGCTTGACGCCCGAGACGCCCTCGCCGGCATCGAAGACGTGGTTCTTGTTGGCATCGTTGAACACGATGTCGCCGATCGTGAAGCTGTCGATCAGCAGGGTCGAGTTGGTCGTGTTCCAGGTCTCGGTGCCGCTAGAATTCTGGGCCGCCGGGTCGTTGTAGGCGACGGTCGAGGTGTTGACGATGGGATTGATGACGCCCGGCGCGAACGGGTTGACGGTCGATTTGAAGCTGACCTCGACGATCTTGTTCGAATTGATGTTGGGCACGGTGAAGATCGGCGTCAGCGCGAAGGCTTCGTGGTTGACGGTGCCGGGCACCGCGCCGTTGAGCTCGCCCGCCGCCGGCAGGCGCCGCTCGGACGGGTTGGTGTAGCCGTACATGATGTCGGCCGCATTGTTGACGTTGTAGAGATCGTCGAGGCCGGCCTGGTGGCCGAGCTCGTGCATGATCACGGTCAAGAGGTCGATATGGTTCGCGGCCGCGCCGCCGGTGGCGGTGAGACGCGTGCCCGCGCCGGCGAACTCGCCGTCCTCGCCGGGCGTCGTGTCGATGAACCAGCCATAGCCGGCGCCGTCGCTGTCGAGCTGGATGTCGTGGCCCGAGCTGTCGCCGACGAACACGCCGGCCATGTCGGTGATGCTGAAATTGGCCGCGCGCATCGCGGCGAGCTGCTCGGGCGTGGCGCCCGCCGCTTCCCAACGCGCGATCGCCGCGTCGACCATATCGTCGACCTTGGCCTGGGTCAGCACGCCGTCGTCGGCGGCCGGGCCGGAGCCGGCGGGCGCGCCGGCGTCGGCGGGGACCGGATCGGGCGCGCCGCCCTGATCGGTGGTGACGGTGTCGCCGGTGCCGCCGCCGGTCTCGCCTGTCGTGTCGACCTGCGGATCGGCAAGGGGCTTCTCTTCGGGCGGCTGGGCGACCACGGGCGGCACGAACACCTGCGCCGCGGCCGGCGGCAGCTGGGTGTTGGAGCCGGTCTGCGCGGCCTGGAGCGCCTGGTTGGCGAGCTTCGCGTCCTGCGCCCACACCCGGAAGTTCGGGTCGCCGGTGATCGGCACGGTGGTGTTGAGCAGCACGTTGTTGTGGCTGGCGTCCTCGAGGAAGGTCTTGAGCAAAGTGCTGGCCGTGCCGCCGTAGGTCTCGCCTTGGGTGCCGCCATAGCCGGGCAAATAATATTTGGACTGGGTGAAGGCGATCTGGTCGAAGAAGATAGGCGCGTAGGCGCTGTTCTGAGCGACCGTGGTGCCGTTGACCGAGAAAGTGTTGTTGCGCAGGTCGAGGCCGATCTGGCCGAAATCGGCCGCGGCGCCGCCGGCCACCATGTAGAGGCCGGCGAAGACGTTGCCGCCCATTTCCTTGACGGTGTTGCCGGTGATCGTCGCCTCGACGATCGAGTTGGCGGTCGCGCTCTGGCCGTTGGCGGCGCGCACGCGGATGCCGGCGCTGCCGTTGATGTCGGCGATGACGTTGTTCTGGATGGTGACGAACTGGCGCAGCAGATTGTTGCCGGTGGTGCCGGTGAACTGCTCGGTGCTGACGCTGATGCCGATGCCGTTGACCGAGGTGCCGGTGCCGTCGGACGCGCCGTTATTGCCCACGCCCGGCGTGCCGATCGTGTTGCCGCTGATGAAGCCGCGAATGTCGCCGGCGGTGCCGACGAACTGGGCGGCGATGACCGGGCCGCCCTTGGCGCCCTTCATCGTGTTGTTGACGATCGAATAATCGACGCTCCACGACGCGCCCCCGCCGGTGCCGCCGATGTCGATCGCGCCGCCGCCGGTCGAGATGATGTTGGTGTGCGCGTTGTTGAACGTGCTGTTCCGAATCGTGATCTCGTGGTTCGACGTGTCGAGCGCGCGGGTGACGATGCCGGTGGCGCGCCAGCTGGTGAAGGTGACGCTGTCGACCAGCATGTTTAGGTTGCCGTCATTGTGGGTGATGACGACGATGCCGTTATTGCCGTTGGTGACGTCGTTGCCGTTGAACGAGGCCTGGGTTGTGGCCGAATCCTCAAAGGTCAGGTTCAGCGTGTTGTTCTCGGTATTCTCGATATAGACGTTGTCGTTGAACGCCCCGGCGAGGCTGACGCCCTTGAAGGTGCCGGCCCCGGTGAGGTCGTCGAAACGGATATTGCCTTCCAGAGTGGTGCCGGCATTGGTCGTGCCGTAGCTGCCGGTCATCGTCGAATCCTGCAGCAGGAAGTTGTTCACGTTGCTGCCGCGGATGCCGTAATTCTGGAACGTGCCGTTGAACGTCATGTTCGTCAGCGAGATGTTGTCGCTGTTCTGGACGAAGATGCCGATGCCTTGCGCGTTGTTGGCGTCGGCGCCGGTCGCGCCGCCCAGCGTGCCGCCCGACCCGGCGGTGGTGCCAGTGCCGGTGACGGTGAAGCCGCCCGCGCCGGCGTTGATCAGCGAAACGCCGTTGGCACTCAAGACGTTGCCGGTCGTGATGTGGAGGAAGGTGAGGCCGGCGGAAGTGACGCCGCTGTCGTTGAACGCCTGGCCGCCCCCCGTATCGATGACGTTGTTCGAGCCGCTGATCTGGAGGCTGCCCGCGCCCGTCGTCGTGTTGGTCGC
>JBJMTY010000105.1:0-1761 GCA_045811445.1 Allosphingosinicella sp.
AACATGATCCTGACGACGATCGGCCTGATGGCATTGCTGGTGCTGCTCGTATTGATGGCGGGCGTGAAGATCGTCCGCCAGGGCTATCACTATACGATCGAGCATTTCGGCCGCTTCACCGCCGTCGCCCACCCCGGCTTCAACTATTACCTGCCCTTCTTCTATCGCGTCGGCCGCAAGGTGAACATGATGGAGCAGGTGCTCGACATTCCGGGGCAGGAGATCATCACCAAGGACAATGCGATGGTCGCCGTCGACGGCGTCGTCTTCTTCCAGGTGCTGGACGCGGCCAAGGCGGCCTACGAAGTCTCCGATCTCTACCTCGCCATCCTGCAGCTCTCGACCACCAATTTGCGCACCGTGATGGGCTCGATGGACCTCGACGAGACGCTGTCGAAGCGCGACGAGATCAACGCGCGTCTGCTCTCCGTCGTCGACCAGGCGACCGAGGCGTGGGGCGTCAAGATCACCCGCGTCGAGGTCCGCGACATCCGCCCGCCGGCCGACATCGTCAACGCCATGGGCCGCCAGATGAAGGCCGAGCGCGAGAAGCGCGCGGTGATCCTCGAGGCGGAGGGCATGCGCGCCTCGGCGATCCTCAAGGCGGAAGGCGAGAAGCAATCGGCCATCCTCTCGGCCGAAGGCACACGCGAGGCCGCCTTCCGCTCGGCCGAGGCCCGCGAGCGCGCCGCCCAGGCCGAAGCGACCGCCACCAAGCTCGTCTCCGACGCGATCGAGGGCGGCTCGTCGCAGGCGATCAACTATTTCATCGCCCAGAAATATGTCGAGGCGATCGGCATGTTCGCCCGCTCGCCCAACGCCAAGACCATCCTCTTCCCGATGGAGGCGTCGGCGCTGGTCGGGACGCTGGGCGGCATCGGCGAGCTCGCCAAGGAGGCCTTCCGCGCCGCCCCGCCGCCCAAGCCCGACGCGCCGCTGCCGCCGCCGGCGCGCAAGGCCGGGAGCTGAGGCGGCGATGAACGGCATCGAGCCGCAATGGGCGTGGCTGAGCGTCGCCGCTCTGCTCGCCATCGCGGAGCTGGTCGTCCCCGGCGTCTTCCTGATCTGGTTCGCGATCGCCGCGGCCGCGACCGGGCTGGTGACGCTCGTCACCGGCGTCGCTTTGCCCTTCCAGATCGCCTTGTTCGCTCTGTTCGCGATCGCCGCCCTCTACGGCGGCCGCCGCGCCTACGCCTCCGCCCCGGTGCCGACCAGCGATCCTTTGCTCAACGACCGCGCCGCCCGCCTCAAGGGCCGCATGGTGACGGTGGTCGGCGCGATCGAGCATGGCGAAGGCCGCGTCCGCGTCGGCGACAGCGTCTGGAACGCCCGCGGCCCCGATTGCGAACCCGGCGCCCGCGTCCGCATCACCGGTGTCGAAGGCACCTGCCTCCTCGTCGAACAAGACGAAAAGCCCCTCCCGGCCCCGGAACGCCCCTAACCCGTCGGACGAAACCGAAGCCCCACCCCGTCGCCCCAGCGAAGGCTGGGGCCCATGCCGAGTCGCCCCCCCCCGACGCCCGCGGACAAGCCCCGGCCAATCCCGTCGCCCCGGCGAAGGCTGCGGCCCATGCCGAGTCGGCGCCCCCCCCGACGCCCGCGGACAAGCCCCGGCCAATCCCGTCGCCCCAGCGAAGGCTGGGGCCCATGCCGAGTCTGCGCCCACCGACGCCCACGGACAAAGCCCCGGCCCAAGCCCGTCGCCCCAGCGAAGGCTGGGGCCCATGCCGAGTCTGCGCCCCCACCGCCGCACGCGGGCTC
>JBJMTY010000106.1:0-15375 GCA_045811445.1 Allosphingosinicella sp.
AAGGAATATGGCCGGGACGTCGTCGATTCCTACATGGCCCACGTCCAGGCCAATGCCGAGGAAGCGGTCCGCCGGCTGATCGGCTCCCTGAGCGACGGCGACTTCCGCTACGCGATGGACAATGGCGCCGAGGTCCGGGTCTCGGTCCGGGTCGATCCGGCGAGCCGTTCCGCGATCGTCGACTTCACCGGCACGAGCGCTCAGCAGCCGAACAATTTCAACGCCCCTTATTCGATCTGCCGGGCGGCGACGCTCTACGTGTTCCGCACGCTGGTCGACGACGCGATCCCGATGAACGACGGCTGCCTCCGGCCGATCACGCTGGTCGTCCCGGAAGGCTCGATGCTGCGGCCGCATTACCCGGCCGCGGTGGTGGCGGGGAACGTCGAGACCAGCCAGGTCCTCACCGACGCCCTCTTCGCCGCCTGCCGGGCCCTGGCGCCCAGCCAGGGGACCATGAACAATTTCACCTTCGGCAACGAGCGCCATCAATATTACGAGACGATCGCCGGCGGGGCGGGGGCCGGGCCGGGCTTCGACGGCGCCAGCGCGGTCCAGACCCACATGACCAACAGCCGGCTCACCGATCCCGAAATTCTCGAGGCGCGCTATCCGGTGCGGCTCGAGCGCTTCGCGATCCGCCGCGGCTCGGGCGGCGAGGGACGGCATCGCGGCGGCGACGGGGTCGAGCGGCACGTCCGCTTCCTCGAGCCGATGCGGGCCAACATCCTCTCCAACCGCCGGCGCGTGCCGCCGCGCGGGATCGAGGGCGGCGGAGAGGCGAAAGCGGGGGTGAACCAGGTGGTGCGCGGGGACGGGACGGTCGAGACGCTGAGCGCCACCGCCTCCGCCGAGATGCGGGAAGGCGACCTGTTCGTGATCGAGACGCCGGGAGGCGGAGGCTATGGCGGGGCCTTGTCCTCCCTGTCGCGAAGCGATGGGGAGGGGGACCATGCGTAGCATGGTGGAGGGGCGAGAGGCGGCCGACGCCCCTCCACCGGCGTTCCGCCGGTCCCCCTCCCCACCGCCTGCGGCGGCAGGGAGGATTAGAAAATGAACTATTTCGTCCTGCTCGGCATCCTGATCGTCGTCGCGGGGTTCGCGCTGCGGCTCAACCCGCTGCTCGTCGTCACCGTCTCGGCGATCGCCACCGGGCTGATCGCGGGCAAGCCCCTGCTCGTCGTGGTCGCCGCGTTCGGCAAGGCGTTCAACGACAACAGGTTCGTGACGATCATCTACATCCTGCTGCCGGTGATCGGCCTGCTCGAGCGCTACGGGCTGCAGCAGCGGGCGCGGACCCTGATCGGCGGCATGAAGCGGGCGACGGCGGGGCGGCTGCTGATCGCCTATCTGCTGTTCCGGCAGATCCTCGCCAGCCTCGGCCTGATCTCCGTGGCCGGTCATGCGCAGACCGTCCGGCCGCTGGTCGCGCCGATGGCGGAAGCGGCGGCGGAAAAGCAGGATGCGGGGCTGGACGACGCGGGGCGCGAGCGGGTGAAGGCCTTCGCCGCGGCAACCGACAATGTCGGCGTCTTCTTCGGCGAGGACATCTTCCTCGCGGTCGGCTCGATCCTGCTGATGGTCGGCTTTCTCGGGCATAACGGCATCCGCCTCGAACCGCTCCAGCTCTCGGTCTACGCGATCCCGACGGCCGTGCTGGCCTTCCTGATCCATTCGGCGCGGCTGCTGTGGCTGGATCGCTCCCTGTCCTCCCCGGGACGGGGAGGGGGGCGTAGGCGGGTCGGCATGCCGGGGGCATGCCGAGAGCCGGAGCCGGCTGCGCAGCAGCCGTCGGCGAAGCCGGTGGAGGGGGCCCACCTCTCCGCCGCTTCGAAGGCGGGCCCCCTCCACCATCCTGCGGATGGTCCCCCTCCCCGTTCCGGGGAGGAGCAAGCGTGATCGGCCTCCATCACCTCTACCTCCTCACCGGCGCCTGCTTCGCGGCTTTCGCCATCCTCAGCCTGCGCGACCGGGCGAACCGCAAGCAAATCGGCAATTTCGCTTTCTGGGGGCTCGTCGCGACCAGCTTCTTCGTCGGCGACTATCTGGGCGATCTCGGCAACGGCCTGCTCGTCCTCGCCCTCGTCGCGCTGGCTGGCTTCGGTGCACTGGGGCGGGGGCGCCCGGTAACCACCTCGGCCGAGGAGAAGGCCGCCTCGTCCGAGCGGCGCGGCAATTGGCTGTTCCTCCCCGCTCTGGTCATCCCGGTGACGGCGCTGGGCGGCACGCTGCTGCTCAAGGACAGCGGCTGGATCGACCCCAAGCAGGCGACTTTGGTGTCGCTCGGCGCGGGCGTGCTGATCGCGCTGGCCATCTGCTACGCCTGGCTGCGTCCGCCGGCGCTGGCGCCGCTCCAGGAAGGGCGGCGGCTGATGGATTCGGTCGGCTGGGCGGCGGTGCTGCCGCAGATGCTCGCCGCGCTCGGTGCTTTGTTCGCGCTCGCCGGCGTCGGCGGCGTGGTGGGGGCGCTTGCGATCCGGGTGCTTCCGGAAGGCAGCCTGATCGCCGCCGTCATGGTCTACGCTCTGGGCATGGCGGCGTTCACGATGATCATGGGCAACGCCTTCGCGGCCTTCCCGGTGATGGCGGGCGCGGTCGGCCTCCCCATCCTCATCCACCATTTCCACGGCGACCCGGCGGCGGTCTGCGCGATCGGCATGCTGGCGGGTTTCTGCGGCACGCTGATGACGCCGATGGCGGCCAATTTCAACATCGTCCCCGCCGCCCTGCTCGAGCTCAGGGACCGCAACGCGGTGGTCAAGGCGCAGGTCGGCACCGCGATCCCGCTGCTGCTCTGCAACATTGCTTTGATCTATTTTCTCGCCTTTCGCTGACGGACCCGAGACATGTCCCACAGCCTCACCCCCGAGACCGCCGCCCGCTTCGCCGAGATCGCGCTGGGGCATGTGACGCGCGAATATCCGCACAAGCTCGACCATGTGCTGGAGGGGCCCGAGGACGTGCTGGGGCCGCGGGCGCTGCACCCGATCTTCTTCGGCAGCTTCGATTGGCATAGCTGCGTCCACGGCTGGTGGCTGCTGCTGCGGGTGCGGCGACTGTTCCCGGACCTGCCGGTCGCCCGGCGGATCGAGGCGCTGGCCGACGAGATGCTGAGCGAGGACAAAGCCGCGGGCGAGCTCGCTTACCTCGACCGCGCCTATACCGGCGGCTTCGAGCGGCCTTATGGCTGGGCCTGGCTGCTCGCCCTCCACGGCGAGGCGCAGCGCCACCAGGGCCGCGCCTGGGCCGGCTCGCTCGCCCCGCTCGCTCGCGCCTTCGCCGACCGCTTCCGCGCTTTCCTGCCCAAGCTCACTTACCCGATCCGCGCGGGCACCCATTTCAACACCGCCTTCGCGCTCATCCTCGCGCTGGATTGGGCCGAGGCCAACGATCCGGCGCTGGCCGGCCTGATCCGCGAGCGGGCGCGGGCTTATTATGGCGGCGACCGCGACTGCCCCGCCTGGGAGCCAGGCGGGGACGACTTCCTCTCGCCGGCCCTGGTCGAGGCCCTGTGCATGCGCCGCTGCCTGGCCGACGGCGAGTTCGGCCCCTGGTTCGAGGCCTTCCTGCCGCGCCTCGGCGAAGGCGAGCCGGCCAGCCTGTTCACCCCGGCCCACGTCTCCGACCGCTCCGACGGCAAGATCGCGCATCTCGATGGGGTCAACCTCAGCCGCGCCTGGTGCTGGCGCGCGCTCGGCCGCCCCGATGCCGCCGACGCCCATCTCGACGCCAGCCTGCCGCACGTCGCCGGCGACTATATGGGCGAGCATTGGCTGGCGACTTTCGCGCTGCTGGCGCTGGAAGCGGGTTCTTAACCGCTTCGGGCGCACAAGCGGGGCCATGTTAGGCTCCTACGCCCGCATCTTCCGCAGCCGCTGGTGGGCCCTGCTCTGGGCGGCGGGCATCATCTGGATGGCTTACGATTTCACCGCGCCCTCGGGCGACGGCGGCAACGACGCCGCCGCGGACGCCGACGTCGCCGCGCTGCGCGATGCCGTCAACGGCCTCTAGCTCCGCTCAGCGCCGGCCGTAGGTTTGCCGCAGGACTAGCGTCCGCGCGGCGGTCTCGGCGTCGAGGCAGGGGCCGGTGACCAGAGCATAGATCGAATGCGCGTAGGGGTTGGGCGTCTCGAGCCGCTCGAGCTCGCAAATGCCGTCGCGCCATTCGAGCCAGCGCCGCTGCGCCGCGCGCAGGCGCCCGCTCCAATCCTTGCGGTCCACCGCCGACAGGCCCGGTCTGGCCGCGATCCGCGCCAGCGCGGCGCGCCAGGCGGCGTTGAGCCGTGCCTCGTCCGCCTTGAGCCGGGCTGCCCAGCAACGGTTCATCCCGCAATAGTCGCATTCCCGGGGCGGCGCATCGGCGCAGGGGCCTTCCTCCTCCGGGCTTGCGGCCTGGCGCGCGGCGGGATGCTCGGCGTCGCGGCGACCCGGGCCGCCGCCGGCGAGCCCGTAGCGCAGGCGCAGGTCGGTGAGCGCCGTCTCGGCGATGCGCAGCCGGCAGGCGAGGGCCTGCGCCCGCGCGTCGGCGGCGGTCCGGCCGGTCTCGAACGCGATCAGCCGCGGGTCGCAGCGCGCCGCGCCGAACCGGACCCACGCCGAGACGGAAGAGGCGGCCGCGGCCTTCCACTGCGTGAGATCCTCCGGGGGCCGGTCGAGCCCCGCCTCGCTGGCCGCGTCGATCGCCCCCGGCAGCGCCGCCTCGACCGCGTTCAATTCCGCCTCGACCGCCGCCAGGCGACGCGCGGGGTCGGGCGGCGAGGCCGGCGCGAGCGCGGCGGCGGCAAGCATCGTCAGGATCATCGGCTTCCTCCCCCCGCCCTTGCTAGCGCGGGCCGAAGCGCAGAGGAACCGCGCGGCTCGCGCCAGGGCCGAGTCCGGATCGGCGGCTTTTCCACTGGCTGGGGGCGGGGCGGATAAGGTTAACATGGTGCGGAACGGCGGCGCGTCCAGCGACGTTTGCCCGCGGTCACACGCCGTCGTCACACAGGGAGCCGCCCCATGATGAAGCCCCTTTTCCTTGCCCCCTTCGCCTTGCTCGGCCTCGCCAGCGCGTCGCCCCCGTCCGGCGCTTATGGCGGCCCGGGCATGGATGCCGGCTATCCGCCCTGCTCGGCCAGCGTCACCGACCGCTGCGTCCAGACCTACGAACGCCACCGCCTTCGCCATGGCGGCACCTATGTGCCGGCGCCGCCCGCGCCCGCGCCCGACGAGGTCGCGGCCGACGACGGCTACCCGCCCTGCACCGCATCGCGGACCGATCGCTGCACCCAGCTCGACCGGCGGGCGGCGCCTACCCGCTACGCCCGCTGGGAGCGCGAGCGGGTAAGGACCGGCGAGCGCGGTTAGCCGGCGTGGCTTGACCTTTTCTTTAATTGTCTTGCCTTTAGCTAGAAAAGCTAGCGAATAGTTACGCAGGTTGTTGACCTGTGTTAGAAATGCTACAATTGAGTCGCAGTCCGCAGATTGCGACGCCTCCCGACCAAGCGATGCTTTGGCTGGCTTTCGGCGGCCGATCCGCGTGCGTCACGTGGCCGCAACTCTTGGGGGAGATGCGAAAATGGCTATCAAAGTATTGGTCGTTATCGACGGCACGTTCCGGTTCGACGAGCCGGCGGATTCAACCGACTTCACCTACAAGACGCTGATCGGAGCGCTTTCCGGCGCCGGCTTCCAGGTGACCAAGGCGCACCGCGCCGCCGACGGCGTGGTCGACACGACCGCCGATCTCTCGCCGTTCAAGTTCACCGACGGCAATCTGCTCGATTACGACGTGATCTGGATGATCGGCCACAGCGGCCGCAACTCCGGCACCATGACGGGGCAGAGCGGCGCGTTCAACATCGGCGACGACGAGATCCGGAAGATCGGCGAGTTCATGGCGGCGGGGGGCGGGGTGTTCGCGACCGGCGACCATGACGGCGTCGGCTCCGACATGGGCGGCCACATCCCGCGCGTCCGCGCGATGCGCAGCTGGTACGGGGTCAGCGACATCGCCTCGCCGATGCCGGCGAGCTTCCCGCTCAACTACCCGCAGATCACGGCCGGCCGGGCCGACACCACCCAGCGCAACAGCATGAGCGATTATGGCGGCGCGACCGACTTCGTCTGGTTCGAGAACCAGTCCGACAATCTACCCCAGCCGATCGTCCCGGCCACCACGCCCGCGCATCCCATCCTGAGGGTCGCAGGCGCCGACGTCACCGTGTTCCCCGATCACATGCACGAGGGCAACACGCTCGGCGAGATGATGAGCTACGATTACACCCAGACGCTGCCGTTCGACGGCGCCAACTTCGTCGAGTTCCCGATGGTCGCCGGCCATCGCGAGACGCCGCAGGTGATCGCCACCGGCCAATCGACCGGCTTTGCCTCCAAATATACCGGCAGCGGCGATTTCGTCGGCATGAACAGCGACGCTTCGGCGCCCAAGACGGTCAATACGCTCAGCGTCTATGACGGTCGCACGGTCGGCGTCGGCCGCATCGTCACGGGCTCGACCTTCCACCACTACATCGATATCAACCTGACCGGCGACAGCAGCATCGATTCCCCGCAGGACCTCGCGCGGGCGACCCCGTCGGCGCAGAAGACGCACGGCTTCAACGACGCCGTCGCGGTGCGCGACAAGATCAACCAGGTGTACGTCAACATCACCCATTGGCTGGCGCGGCCGCGGCCGGCGATCAGCCTCATCCTCGAGCGCAGCACGTTCAGCCAGGACGAGGCGGCGGCCAATTCGCTTTTCGCCGGCGCCATCCTGGTCACCGTGGACGGGCTGAAGCCGAACCAGCTTCCCGGCGGCGGCGTCGCCAACCTCGGGCCGCTTGCCGGCGCCGAGAAGAATTGGGCCCCGCAGGTCGTCGCGGCGGATGCGAACGTCACCATCGTCCCGGTGAGGGTCGATAGCGACGACCCGCTGCTGGGGGACCGCCTCCAGCGCCTGACGTTCACCTACGACGTGACGGTGGCGGCGGCGGCGTTCGACATGATGATCGAGACGGTGCCGGTCACCGCCTCGCTCACCTCGCCCGCGGTGCCGGCCGCGCTCACCGACCAGGCCTGGATCCAGCTCATCAAGTCGGCCAACCCGTTCAGCCTCGATCTCGCCAACAACAACGATACGCCGTGGCTGAGCTCGGACCTGCGGATCTTCCCGGTGGTCGCGGACGGCAGCGCCCATCACGGCCACACGCTCGGCGACAATGCCAACCGCACCGCCGCGCTCGCGTGGCTGCAGCAGGTGGTCGGCGGGATGACGATCGCCCAGTTCGAGGCGCTGCCGCACACCCAGGCGGCATCGGCGCTGAGCCCGTTCCCCAAGACGACGTCGAGCAACAAGAACGTCTACAATTTCGCGGTGGCGCGCGTCCGGCTCAACCAGGCGCCGGCCCAGGCCGACCATGTCCGCGTCTATTTCCGCATCGTCCCCGCTCCGACCACGGCGGCGCTCACCTACCACCAGTCGGGCGGGTTCGGCATCGGCAGCTACAACGAGCGGACGACGATGGAGCCGATCGCGCTGCCCGGCGCCAACGCGGCGAACACCGAATGGGTGTCGTTCCCCTGCTTCGCCGAGGCGCGCGCAGGCACGCCGGCCGGCCAGCACGATTCGAACAACGACAATCCCATGGGCCCGGCGGGCGCCGAGATCTCCGCCTTCTACGGCGCGCTGATCGACAACAATCTCGACGACCTTTACGTCACCCAGCATCCGGCCTCTGGGGCGATGAAGAGCCTGCGCGACCTGATGATGGGCGAGCATCAGTGCCTCGTCGCTCAGATACGCTATGACGGCGCGCCGATCCCGGAAAACGCTCAGCCAGCGACGTCGGACAAGCTCGCCCAGCGAAACATCGCCTTCGCCTCGATCGCCAATCCCGGCCTCGACGCCTCGCGCATGGCCTTCCACACGTTCGAGATCGAGGCGGCCGCGCATGCCGTCACCGACGCTTATCGGCCCGACGAGCTGCTGCTCGACTGGCGAAACGCGCCGCCGGAAGGGACACAGGTCAGCCTCTATATCCCGACCTGGAACGCGGCGGACGTGGTCGCGCTCGCCGACCGCTTCTACCCGCGCCACGAGCTGCGGGCGCTCGATGCCCATACGGTTGCGCTGCCGGGCGGCGGCAAGCGCTACGTGCCGGTCCCTCCCGGCCAGGTCCGCCATACCGGCGTGATCGCGGCCGACTTCCCGCTCGGCGTGAAACAAGGCCAAAGGTTCGACCTCGCCGTCCGGCAGGTCAGCAATCGTGGCCGCGAGCCGCGGATCGATCCGCCCAAGATGCAGACCATCTCGCTGCAGGAAGCCGCGCGGCTCCTTGCCAAGCTCGGCATCGAGCCGCCGGCCGGCAAGGACGACAAGCCGACGCCGCGGAGCCGGACCGACAAGGCCGCCGCCGCCGCGCCGCCGCGCGGCGTGTTCGACCTCGGCGACAACAAGGTGCTGATCACCGATTTGCGCGTCCTCGACGCCGCGGGCGACCACGCCGTCATCCTCGAGCATCCGGACCCCAAGCAGGTCGCGGCCGCGCGCCGCGACGCCGGCTGGTGGCGGGAGACGATCGGGGCCTTCCAGATCGGCATTCCGGTCTCGGTGAAGGCCGACATGCTCGCCCACCATGCGCGGCTGCTCTCGGTCTTCCGCTGGCGGGCCGAGCATCTTTCCCCCAACAGCCGCTGGTATGCGGCCCTTCACCGCTATGTCGAGCTGCTCGGCGACAAGGTGCGCGCGCTCGGCGGCGACCCCTGGGCCTTCCCGGCGACGCCCGACGGTGCGATTCCCGGCAAGGAGGGCGGCCAGGGCCACGGCGGCGTCACGGGAGGCGACAAGGACGGGCTTGGCAGCGCCGAGGGTGACGATTGGCTCTCCGGCACGACCGGGCTCGAAGGAACCGACGCGGCGAGCGGCGGGGCGGAGTCCGGAAAGGTGAGCGGCCTGCTGTTCGACCATTTTGGCGATTTCGAAGGCTTCACGCTCGAAAGCTATGGCGGGGCGCACCACCGCTTCTTCAGCCGCGAGGCGGCGATCCTGGGCTTGGCGCGGACCGCCTGGATCGAGCGCTACGTCGTCACCGTCCTCACCGTCTCGGCCGCCAGCCGGCAGGTCAGGCATTTGATGCTGCGCGGCTATTCCGACTGAAGCGGCGCCGCAGGCGATTTTGCCGCGTGCCGAAATGAAAAGAGCGGGCCGCGCCTTGGCGCGACCCGCTCTTTTTGGCTCGGAACCCGCTTAGAAAGCGCCGGTGCCGTTCGGCGTGCCGAGGCCGGTGGGCCCGTCATAGCCGATGCCGGCGACGCAGAAATAGGTGCCGCCGCAGCTGCCGTTGGTGCCGCTGGTCACGTCGTTGAGCGACGCGCGGTTGGCGTAGATGCCCGCCGCGCCGTTCGCCGCGCCGTGGCCGGTGACGCCGTAGATGCCGCCGATCAGCGGCGCCGAGACGCTGGTCCCGCCGAACACCAGCCAGCCCGAGGCCCGGCGCGTGGTCGGTCCGTAGACCGCGACGCCCGTGTTCGGGTCGCCGATCGCCGAGACGTCGGCTTCCATGCGCCTGGTGCAGCCGGTGTCGCTCTGGAAGCTCGGCTTGGCATAGACCGTGCTGCAGCCGCTGCCGCCGGAGGTCCACGCCGTCTCGCTCCAGCCGCGCGCGTTCGCCGCGCGGACGAGGCGCGTGCCGCCGACCGCGATGACATGCGGCGACGAAGCCGGGAAGGCGACGCCGTAGCCCGAATCGCCGGTCGAGACGGTAACCGCCTTGCCCGGCTGGTTGTACGAGGCCTCATAGGTGGTCGTGCCGGTCTCGCTGCCGCCATAGCTGTTCGAGATGACGGTCACGCCCGGCATCGCGGCGGCGGTACGCACCGCGGTCGCGAGGTTGGCGTAGCTCGGCGTCGTCGCTTCGACGAGGACCAGCTTGCAGCCCGGGCACATGGCACTGGCCATGTCGAGGTCGAGCGCCGATTCCTGCGCCCAGCCCACATCGATCTGCGGATAGCTGCCCTGCACGCCGTTCTGGTTGACCTTCTTGAAGCAGCCATTGGCGGTCGTGCACGCCGGCAGGCCGTATTGCGCGCGGTAGACCGCGAGGTCCTGCTCGGCATTGGGATAGCCATAGGCATCGACGATCGCGATCGTCGTCGTGCCGTCGGTGGTGATGGCGTAGGCCGAGCGCAGGTCGGCCGGGCCGTAGCCCGACGGGACCACGTTCGGGCTCGCGCCCGCTGCCTTGCCGTTCAGCTCGACGCCTTGCGAGTCGGTGACGACATGCGCGTGGCAGCGCGCGGTGTCGTGCGGATTGCCGCGGGCGCAGACCGCCTTGTGGAACGTGTTATGACTCTGTTCGACCGGCTCGTCGGCATATGCCACGGTGCCCATCATCGCGCCGCAAATCAGCGCCAGGGCGGTAGTGCCCCACTTGCTCAATTGCATCCTGTTTGCCTCCTGATCGCGGCCGGGACAGCCGCGCCCGGAGGATGCTGACAGGCAATTGCGCCAACGCAAGCAGGGACTTACCCGTATCGGACTTTATTACACGAATTTAATGAAAACGGATGCGGAACGACTCAAGTCACGTGTCACTATTCAGTGCGCAAGGCGAACGGATAGGCGGGTCACGCCGCTACCCCTGACCCGACATCTGAACGAATAGTCCAGCCGTTGGACATGATGGGGACTGAGGTCGCCGGGCTCTGGATTCGGGCGCTTCAATAGGCTTACCCGGCCGTTCACCATTCGCTCGCGCCCGATTCGAAGCGATTCGGTCACCGCGAAGTTACTTATCTCACCCTTTAGCTTTTTCTCAAGACGAGTCCGGCACTTCTCCGCCGCTTCGTCTTGCGGAGGGTTGGGCCCGGTCTGCGCCACGTCCGCTCCCAGGGCAAAGGCCAGCAGCAACGCGAACATATCTACCTCTCGCCCGCCGACGTCCGGCGCCCGCGGGCCAAGCGGTTGTGCACATTGGGAATTCGCTTGGCAACAGCTTTCCGGGGGCGCGGCGCAATCGCCCGTTGCGCGCCGCCGCCGCGCCCTGCAACATCGCCGGCATGAGCGAGCACGACATAAAAGAGATCGTCATCGTCGGCGGTGGCACGGCGGGATGGATGGCCGCGGCGGCCTTCGCCGCCTTGCTCGATGGCAGCCGCGTGTCGATCACGCTGATCGAGTCGGACGAGATCGGCACAATCGGGGTCGGTGAGGCGACCATCCCGCCGCTCGTCGCCTACAACAAGATGCTCGGCATAGACGAGGACGAATTCCTCGCCGCGACGCAGGGGACGTTCAAGCTCGGCATCGAGTTCGTCGACTGGGGCGCGCCCGGCGCGCGCTATTTCCACCCGTTCGGCGAGCACGGCCAAAGCTTCCGCGGCGTCCATTTCCACCAGCTCTATTTGCGTGAGGCGAAGCGGCGGCCGCTGCCCGACATACGCGAATGGTCGATGAGCGCGGCGGCCGCTTCGCTCGGCCGGTTCGCCCGCCCCGGCCCGGACGCGCGCCTGCCGCTGTCGCAGCTCGCTTACGCCTTCCACTTCGACGCCGGCCTCTACGCCCGCTTCCTGCGCGGCCTCGCCGAAGCGAAAGGGGTGAAGCGGCTCGAGGGCAGGATCGTCGACGCCGCGCTCGACGGCGAGAGCGGCCATGTCGAGACGGTGACGCTCGCCGACGGGCGCGAGGTGGCGGGCGAGCTGTTCGTCGATTGCTCGGGCTTCCGCGGCCTGCTGATCGAGCAGAAGCTCGCGGCGGGCTATGACGATTGGTCGAAATGGCTGCCCTGCGACCGCGCGGTCGCCATGCCGTGCCGGCTGCCCGGGCCGCCCGACCCGTTCACCCGCTCGACGGCGCGACGGAGCGGCTGGCAGTGGCGGATCCCGCTCCAGCACCGGATGGGCAACGGCATCGTCTATTCGTCGGCGCACATGGACCAACGGGAGGCGGAAGCGCTGCTGCTCGCCAACCTCGAAGGGGAAGCCTTGGCGCAGCCGCGCCACCTCGCTTTCACCGCGGGTCTCCGCCGCCAGGCGTGGATCGGCAACGTGGTGTCGCTCGGCCTGTCGGGCGGGTTCGTCGAGCCGCTCGAATCCACCTCCATCCACCTCATCCAGAGCGGCATCGCCAAGCTGCTCGCCCTCTTCCCCGACCGCCGTTTCAACCCCGTCGAGCGCGACGAATATAACCGCCAGATGCGCGACGTGTTCAAGGACGTGCGCGACTTCGTCATCCTCCACTACAAGGCGACGCGCCGCGACGATTCCGACTTCTGGAACTATTGCCGGACGATGGACGTGCCCGACAGCCTCGCCGGCAAGCTGGAGCTTTGGCGCGCCAAGGGCCGCCTGTTCCGCGAAGGTCGGGAATTGTTCGGCACGCCGAGCTGGGTCGCGGTGCTGCTCGGCCAGGGCATCGTCCCCGAAGACCATGAGCCTGCCGCCGATGCGATCGACCCGGCGATGGCCGCCGAGGCCATGGACAAGATGCGCGAAAGCTACCGCCGCATGGCGGAGCATATGCCGACCCACGGCGAGTTCGTCGCGCGAGCGTGCTCCGCCGCTGCCGGCCGGTGAGGCGGGGGGAGCCGGCGCCGCCCGATTGACTCGCCTTCCCGACGAGCGCAGCCTTGCTTGCGCGGGACTTCGGGGGGAAGCTCTCGCATTCTCGTGGGGCGAACGAATTCACGAGGAGGCAGTCATGCACAAAGGCCATTTCACGCTCCTGCTGGGGGCTTGCGCCGCCGCGACGCTGGCGGGCTGCAAGCCGGACGGCACCGCCCCGCCTTCGCAAGGCAATGCCGGCGACAGCACCAATGCGAGCGCCGCCGCGCGTCCTCTGGACCCGATCGACAGCGCGATGGCCGCGGCGCCGCGTTCCGTTTCCAAGGACGCGACGATCGTCGCAGCGCAGGCCGACGGGTCGATGAAGACGCTGCGCGAAGGCCATAACGGCTGGACCTGCATGCCCGACAGCCCGACCACGCCCGGCCCCGATCCGATGTGCATGGACAAGAATGCCGGCGCCTGGGCGGCGGCCTGGATGGGCAAGAAGCCTCCGACCGACGGCGTGCCCGGCCTCATCTACATGCTCGCCGGCGGCACCGACGCCAGCAACACCGACCCCTACGCCAAGGCCCCGACCCAAGGCGGCGACTGGATCAAGACCGGGCCGCACATCATGATCGTCGGCTCGAAAGCCGTGCTGGCGGGATACCCTTCGGGCCCCGGCCCGGACACCAAGGCGCCCTACGTGATGTGGGCGGACACGCCCTACGCGCATTTGATGATCCCGGTGGAGCGGTAGGAGGTACTGACCGTCAGGCGAGCGCTGCTTCGATGTCGGTCTTTGCGAAATCGTCTCCGACGAAGAGCAGTGGGCAGTGATGCTCCTTCGCCAAGGCGTAGGCAAAGCAGTCGCCAAAGTTCAGTCCCGCCGCATGCCAGCCCTTGCCGAAACGGCGATAAGTGGCGGCCGCGGCCTTCGCCCGCGCTTCGGTCAACGGCACAACTTCGATTCCGAAGCCATCGAGCACTGCCCTCAATTGCGGTTCGGCAGAGCGTCCGAAGGCGACGATGAGCATCTCCGTGACGGTCGCGGCGGACACGATCAGGCGGTCGGCTTGCATCAGGACATTGCGGCAATCGTTCGCGCGCTCCGCCCCAATCGCGATTTCAATGAGCGCCGACGTATCAAGGGCGATCACGCCGGCAGGCCGTCGTCGTCGTACAGCCAGTCCGTCGCGCGGGCGGCGTCCGGTCCAAAATCATGCTCTCCCGCGCCGTGTAGCGCCTCCAGGAGCGCCTCCCGCTCCGCATTGCTCGGCTTCGGCACAACCGGCACGAGCCGTACGGCGCGACGGCCATGGCGGGTGAGGATGATTTCATCGCCGGCCTCGGCGCGACGAACCAGGTCCGTCAGCTTCGCCTTCGCTTCCGATAGTGCGACTTCCATGGCGCCAATCCCTTTTCTGGACCAGAAGATGGTCCAGAAATAAAGATTCGTCAAGCTATGCCCTCAGGCAGCGTTTTGTCACGCGAGAGAAACAAAGCTATCCAGCACCCGCTTGCGCCCCGCATGCTCGAAGTCGATCTCCAGTTTGTTGCCTTCGATCGCCGCCACCGTGCCGTAGCCGAATTTCGAGTGGAAGACGCGCTGGCCGAGCGCGATGTCGGTGCGGCCGGGGTTGCCTAGGCTGATCGCCGACGCTTTCACTTCCATGACGCGCGCCGGGGTGCGTTCGAAGCCTCCCGTCACCGCCCGGCGCCACCCTGGGCCCCGCGTGGTGCCCCTCGCCACGTCGGCGAAGGGGTCGGCGCGTTCGGACCAATTGGCGCGCCACAGGCTCTCGCCGCCCGACATGGTCTGCTCCTGCTCGACATGCTCGGGCGGGAGCTCGGCGATGAAGCGGCTGGGGATGGACGAGGTCCACTGGCCGTAGATGCGGCGGTTGGCGGCGTGGAAGATGAAGCATTTGCGCCGCGCCCGGGTGATCGCGACATAAGCGAGGCGGCGCTCTTCCTCGAGGCTCGCCTGGCCGCCTTCGTCGAGCGCGCGCTGCGAGGGGAAGACGCCTTCCTCCCAGCCGGCCAGGAACACCGTCCCGAACTCGAGGCCCTTGGCGGCGTGGATGGTCATGATCGTGACCTTGGCCTGGTCCTGCGTCTCGTCATTCTCCATGACGAGGGAGACGTGCTCGAGGAAGGCGCCGAGCGTCTCGTAATCCTCCATCGCCCGGGTCAATTCGGCGAGGTTCTCGAGCCGCCCGGCGCTTTCGGCCGAGCGGTCGGCCTGGAGCATCGCGGTATAGCCGCTCTCGTCGAGGACGAGCCGGGCGAGCTCGGGATGCGGCAGCTCGGCGAGCCGGGCGCGCCAGCGGGCGACGTCGCCGACCAGATTGCCGAGCGAGCGGCGGGCCTGGGGCGTGAGCTCGTCGGTGTCGAGGATCTGCGCGGCGGCCATGAGCAGGGGCGTACCCTCTCCCCGCGCGAGGCTGTGGATCTTCGCCACCGCCTTGTCGCCGAGGCCGCGCTTGGGGGTGTTGACGATCCGCTCGAAGGCGAGGTCGTCGGCGGGCTGGGCGATGACGCGCAAATAAGCGAGCGCATCGCGTATCTCGGCCCGCTCGTAGAAGCGGAAGCCGCCGACGATCCGGTAAGGAAGGCCGATGGCGATGAAGCGGTCCTCGAACTCGCGCGTCTGGAACTGGGCTCGGACGAGGATGGCGATCTCGTCGAGGGACCCCATCAAAGTAGTACTTTGATGGGAACCCGGCAGAGGCCCAGACGCGCGTAGCGCTTCAACGGCTTCGCCGGCTTCTTCGCGCCTTCGCGTGAGAAAACATTTTCCTACACACACCTATTTGGTTCATTAAGCACGACTCACCTCACCCCAAA